>DATNBG010000290.1:0-6677 GCA_035572075.1 Roseiarcus sp.
CGGGTTCCTGCCCCACAGCATGAGGCTCAAGCGGAAGAAGGCGCCGCGGCGATGGGCGATGAAGGCGTAAGCAACCTCGGAGACGGGCGCGAAGCCGGGCAGGCGCCGGTAAAGCGCAAGCCAGAACCCCTTGCCGCGCGCCTGCGCGAGGGTGAGGAAACTGGCATGCGCCGCGCTCGCCCGCTCCCCCTCGGGCGCGATGAACTGCACCGCGCGCTTAAATTCCGCTTCAGGAATCGCTGGGTATTGCGAAAGAACCTGCTGATAGGGGCGGTATTCGACGCTATCGCCCGTCAGCCTTTGCCAGTAGCGGGCCCAATAGAAGCAGAACCCGCAATCGCCGTCGTAGATGAGCCGCGGGCGCGCGGGCGCGGACGGCGCTTCAACCGGGCTTGCGGACTGAGTTCCGGGTCTCTCTGACATGGGCTTCAAGAGCGGCTCGCCGCTCGGTCAGCCGCAGGGCGCCGTTCGCAAGGCCGCGCCCATAGCCACGGAAAGGAGCCGGGCGATCGCGCCCGGTTCCTTGGCGCCTGGCGGATTACTTCTCGAGATCGGCCAGCGTCGGCATACGGCCGTTGGGCGTGAGATGATTGATGATTTGCGGCAGCGCGGCCGCGAGCTGGTTCAAGAGCTCCTGCTGGCTCATGCCGGTCTTCTGCGAAAGCTGGCTGAGCACGTCGCCGCCGAGCGCCGAGCCGAGCTGACCTGGCTGGACCGGCTCATTGGCGCCATGGCCGATCCAGGAATTGACCTGGGGCGCAACTCCGCCCGCGCTGAGCTTGCCGATGAGATCAGTGAGCCCGCCTAGAATGCTGCCCGCCGGCGCGTTGGTCGGCACGGGTTGCCCAGGCGGGGGAATCGGCACAGAAGGAGTAGCGGCCGGCGCCGAGCCGCCGCCGAACATCTTGCCGAGAATCAGCGCGCCGACGGCGACGGCGATCGGCGTCGCCAGATTGCCGCCCGGAACCGCGTTCTTCATCGCATCGTCAAACGCGCCCATCGTTGATCTCCATCAATGCAAAGCGAAAACGCCGCTCCTCCGACACGAGCCGCGAGCTGCGTTTCGGGGATCTGACTGCCAAGAGTACCCGCTTGCGTTTTCCCCGTCCATACCGCACATTCGCTGATCGACTCGCGGCGGACGGGAGGCTAGGACATGGGCATCATCAGCTGGATCATTCTGGGGCTGATCGCCGGATTCATCGCCAGCAAGATCGTCAACAAGACCGGGTCCGGCATAACGATGGACATCGCGCTCGGCGTCATCGGCGCGATCGTCGGCGGCTTCATCGCGAGCTTCCTCGGCATCGGCGGCGTGACGGGAGTGAACATCGGCAGCATCATCATCGCGGTCATCGGCGCCGTGGTCCTGCTCCTGGTCTACCGCGCGGTCGCCTCGCGCGCCTGAGGGCCTCAATCCGCGGGGCTCCAGCGCGCCGCTGACCGGTCGTCCTCCTCTTTCGCCTCCACCCAGCCTTCGGGGCCGCCGCCGAGGCGGATGGCGCGTTTCCAGAACGGCGCGCAGGTCTTGAGGTAATCCATCAGCATCTCGGCCGCCGCGAACGCCGCGGAGCGATGAGAGGCGGCGACGGCGACGAGCACGATCCGCTCGCCGGGCGCGATGCGGCCATAGCGGTGGATGACGGTCGCGCCGAGCAATGGCCAGCGCGCCTCCGCTTCCTGCGCGGCGCGGGCGATCTCGTCCTCGGCCATGCCGGGATAATGTTCGAGCTCGAGCGCGGCGAGCCGTCCGCCCTCGTCGCGGCAATAGCCGACAAAGCTCACCACCGCGCCGACATCGGTGCGCCCGCGCGCGAGCGCCTCGGCCTCCGCTCCGGGATCGAAATCATGCCTCTGGACGCGGACGCTCGCCATGCGCTTCAGCCGCCGGTCATCGGCGGAAAGAAAGCCACTTCCTTCGCGCCGGCGATCGCGGCGTCGCTCTTGGCGTGGACCCGATCGAGCGCGGCGCGAACACCCGCCGGCTTCTCGAACGCGGCCGCGTAGCCCTCGCCTCGCCCGGAGAGCCAGGCGACGAGATCGCCGACCGTCATGACGGTCGGCGGCGGATCAAGCTCTTCCTCCGCCCGCCCGACGCGCTCGCGCACCCAGGCGAAATAGAGCGCCTTCATCGTCTCAGTCGCTTCCCGCGTGATCGTAGCTCGCCTTCATATAGTCCCAGCCGGTGTAAAGCGTCAGGGTGGCGGCGATCCACAGGAGCACGATCCCGGTGGTGATCGACCCCGGCAGCACGGCTTCTCCAGCGGGCCCCGCGATCAGGAACGCGACAGCGATGAATTGGACGGCGGTTTTCCACTTGGCGAGCGCGGTCACCGGCAGCGGCACTCTGAGCTCGGCCAGATGTTCGCGCAGGCCCGAGACCAGGATTTCCCGGCAGAGGATGACGATCGCCGCCCACAAGCTGAGGCCGGAAATCGTCTGGTTGGCGGAAAGGACCAGGAGGGCGGCCGAAACGAGAAGCTTGTCGGCGATCGGGTCCAGCATTCGTCCAAGCGAGGACTGCTGCGCCCAGGCGCGCGCCAGATAGCCGTCGAAGAAATCGCTGATTCCGGCGGCGACAAAGATCGCCAGCGCCGTCCATCGCGCCCACGGCTCCTTCGGCCAGAACAGGAACCCGGCGACGAGCGGAACCGCCGCGACCCGCGCGTAGGTCAGGATATTGGGCAAAGACCAGTTGCGGCTGAACTGGGGGGCGGTCGAGGAAACCATTTGGAGGCAAAAGACATCGGCCTCGTCCGCCCGTCAATAGCGTCCTCAAAATCTCTCAGCGCCGGGAGTCGTCCGGGCAAGGGGCCGACAAAGCTGGGGATGATGGCGAGAGAAGCAGCCCGGGCCGTCGTTCCTTCGTCTAATGTCAAGGTCTTCCCTGCCGCCAGGACCTGCGCATGTCGAATGTTCACGTCGTCGCCCATCCGCTGGTGCAACACAAGCTGACGCTGATGCGCGACAAAACGGTCTCGACCAAGGGCTTCCGGCAGTTGATGAACGAGATCGGCATGCTGCTCGCCTACGAGGTAACCCGCGACCTGCCGCTCGAGATGGTTGAGGTGGAGACGCCGCTGGCGAAAACCTCGGCGCCCACGATCTCCGGCAAGAAGCTGGTGTTCGCGCCGATCTTGCGCGCCGGGGTGGGATTTCTCGACGGGATGCTCAATCTCGTGCCGAGCGCGCGCGTCGCCCATATCGGGCTCTATCGCGATCCCCATACGCTCGAGGCGGTGGAATATTACTTCAAGGCCCCCGCCGATGTGGCCGACCGGCTGGTCATCGTGATGGACCCGATGCTCGCGACCGCCAATTCAGCAGTCGCGGCGATCGATCGCCTCAAGCGGCGCGGGGTCAAGGACATCCGCTTCGTCTGCCTTCTGGCCGCGCCCGAGGGGATCGAACGGCTGACAAAAGCGCATCCCGACGTGGAAATCTGGACCGCGGCGATCGACGAGCGGCTCAACGACCACGGCTACATCATTCCCGGCCTCGGCGACGCGGGCGACCGGATGTTCGGCACGAAATAACGGCGCGACCGGCGGCCTCTCGGACTCGCGCCATTTTTGGGCCTCGTCCGAACCCAGTCTGCCGCGTCTGGCGCGCGCCGCCTTACTTGCGACGCCGGCGCTGCTGGCCGAGGCCCATCTGCTTGGCGAGCGCCGAGCGCGCCTTGGCGTAAGCCGGAGCGACCATGGGATAATCGGACGCAAGGCCCCACTTCTCCCGATACTCTTCCGGCGACAGGTTGTATTGGGTCCGCAAATGCCGCTTCAGCGACTTGAACTTGCGGCCATCTTCCAGGCAGATGATGTAATCGCTGGTAATCGACTTCTTCGGCGGGACCGCGGGCTTCGCTGCTTCGACCACGACTGGTTGCGCGCCAGTCGCAACCCGCACGATTGCTGCGTGAACATCGCTGAGAAGCGCCGGCAACTCACTTGACGGCACAGAATTGTTCGACACGTAAGCCGATACAATCTCCGCGGCCAGTTCAACGTGATTCGTGGATTCGCTCATTGTTGATATTACTCCGAAAAGCCGCCTGTGGAGAGCGCCTTCTTGGCGATCAGCTTCAGGCCGTTCTACTCGCCCGACCACAGCGAGCAGCCTCGTTCTTTGTCGCCTGTTGCGACTTGGGCGAACTACGATATAGCGCAAAACAAAACATTACACAAGACGATGTGCGATCAATTTCAACTACGGCATCGGTCGAGATCGTTCGAATACTCAAAATGAGTCGGCCTCGGGGTGCTGAATTCACACAAAAAAATAACTTTATTCACTTGACAAGGCCCGGTTAACGTGCCGCGAACGCTTGCGGCGAATCATCGCGGCCCGTCTTGAAGGCCGTCCGGCGTTCACGCGAAAGATTGGGTTTCCTCCGAACTCTGGGCCAGGAAGGATTGCGCTGGTGAACCAGCCCAGTCCTGCTTGAGCCGACCTTTTGATTCTGGCCGAGTACGCGTATCGGACGGTCGACCATCCTGCTTAGGCAAAGTCGCGGGCCGCCTTTGGTCGAGAAGACCGGCCTCTTTCACCTGCACCGGCGCCTCGCGCACAATTGTCGAGCCCAAGGGTATGGCGGGCGTGAGGATGTCATCGGGGCCAAAAGCGCTTATATGCGGCCTCGATCCAGTCGATCGGCGGCCTCACGAACTCCAATGCGGCATCATAAGACGTCAACATTCATCGCCGCGCGCAACAATGCCGCGCGGCGGGCGACGCTCATGGGAACCGCGCGGCGTCTGTGGCCTTACATCTGGCCTGAGGACCGCGCCGATCTGAAGCTGCGGGTGTTTCTCGCCGTCACGCTGATGGTGCTGTCGAAATTCATCACCATTGCGATTCCCTATTCCTTCAAGTGGGCGACCGATGCGGTCGCCGGCAAGCTCCCGCTCGACGCGGTCCCGCTGCCGGGCGTTCTGATCGGGGCGGCGGCGCTGACCGTCGTTTATGGCGTCTTGCGCATCCTCATGTCTTTCACTCAGCAGGGGCGCGACGCCCTGTTCGCGGCCGTCGCCATGAACGCGGTGCGGCGCCTCGCGATCGAGGTGTTCGAGCATTTGCATCGCCTGTCGCTGCGCTTCCATCTGGAGCGCAAGACCGGCGGGCTGACCCGCGTCCTCGAACGCGGCCGCAACGCGATCGAGACCATCATTCGCACCTCGATGCTGACCGCGGTTCCGACGGTCGTCGAGTTCGCGCTGGTCGTCGCGGCGATGCTGATCTCGTTCGACTGGCGCTACGTCGCGGCGATCACCGTCACGGTCATCGCGTATCTCGTCTACACGACCGTGGCCACCAATTGGCGCATCGGCATCCGGCGGTCGATGAACGAGAGCGACACCGACGCCAACACCAAGGCGATCGACAGCCTGCTCAACTTCGAGACGGTCAAATATTTCGGCGCCGAGGCCCGCGAGGCGGCGCGATACGACAGGGCGATGGCGCGCTATGAGCGGCTGAGCGTGCGCACCTATGTGTCGCTCTCGGTCCTCAACGCCGGGCAGGCGTTCATTTTCACCCTCGGCCTGATCGCGGTCCTTGTGATGTGCGTCGCCGAGGTGAGAAGCGGAACCAAGACCGTCGGCGCCTTCGTGCTTGTCAACCTGATCATGCTGCAGCTCTACCAGCCGCTCAATTTCATGGGCATGGTGTACCGGGAGATCAAGCAGGCGATCATCGACGTCGAGGCGATGTTCGCGATCCTCGAGCAGAATCCCGAGATCGAGGATCTTCCCGGCGCGCCGCCGTTGAAGGTGACCGCGGGCGCGGTCTCCTTCGAGAATGTCGAGTTCGCCTACGATCCCGGGCGGCTCATCCTGCGCGGCCTCTCGTTCGAGGCGCCCGCGGGGCGCACACTCGCCATTGTCGGGCCCTCGGGCGCGGGAAAGTCGACGATCTCGCGGCTCCTGTTTCGGTTCTATGAGCCGAGCGCGGGGCGCGTCCTGATCGACGGACAGGATATCCGCGCCGTCACCCAGAGCTCGCTGCGCGCCGCGATCGGCATGGTGCCGCAGGACACGGTGCTGTTCAACGATACGATCCTCTACAATATCCGCTACGGCCGCGACGGCGCGAGCGAAGCGGACGTGACCGCCGCCGCGGAGAATGCGCAGATTGACCGCTTCATCCGCTCGCTCCCGCAAGGCTATGACTCTCCGGTCGGTGAGCGGGGTCTCAAGCTCTCCGGCGGCGAGAAGCAGCGGGTCGCCATTGCGCGCACGATCTTGAAAGCGCCGCCGATTCTGGTGCTCGACGAAGCGACCTCGGCGCTCGACTCCTTCACCGAGCGCGACATTCAGGCGGCGCTCGAGCGCGTCTCCCGCGGGCGCACCACGATCGTGATCGCCCATCGCCTGTCGACCGTGGTCAACGCCGACGAGATTCTGGTGCTCGACAAGGGCGTCATCGCCGAGCGCGGCGCTCATCATGAGCTTCTGGCGCGGGGCGGGGTCTACGCCGCGATGTGGAGCCGCCAGAGGCAGGTCGACGCGGCGCAGGAGCTGCTCAGGCGGGCCGGCCGTGAGGACGCTCTCGCCGCCGCCGACGGTTTCGTGGCTCAGCCCACGCCGTGACATCGGAGGCGTTTGGCGCCATGAGTGCGCGCGGCTTTCCATCGGGCGCCGGCCAATGAGCATCGTCAAATCGCTGCGCGGCCAGCTCGC
>DATNBG010000291.1:0-2436 GCA_035572075.1 Roseiarcus sp.
TCGCCTCATGACCTGCCTAAACCACATGACCCAGCGGTAGGGTCCCGGCGTGATTTACAACAATGATTATGACAATACAACCCCGCGGGCGAAATTTTTACAGACCGGTCCGATATTAATGTTAGCGCCCGCCGCTCCCGCGCATCTGCGGCCGGGAGACGGGCGCCTTCGGCGTTTGGTCGATGAATGTGATAATACATAGTGACAATGTAGTATTTTCAGCACGCGAACCTAAAAGGGGCCCCAAGAGCCTGAAACCATTAGGGCGCGGAACTAAAAGGAACCTAAGCCAGCAGGCGCTTTGTGATCTGCCCTCCGTGAGGCGGCCCTTCGGGCGGCTCGCTCAAGGCCGGAAGGGCGCTAAACCGGCGGCGCCCATTCGGCCGCCTTGGGTTCGCTCGCGCGGCCCGCCTCGATCGCCGCCATCGTCGCGCGCAAAACCTCGGTCACGCCGGTCCGGGTCGCGGTCGAGAGCAGGAGCGGCCTCAAGCGCCTGGCGCCCGGGCCGGGCGGCGGGCCGAACTCACGGACCGCGCGCTTGAGGCGCTCCGTCTGCTTTAGGAGCGTCGCCTCGTCGACCGCGTCGACCTTGGACAGCGCGACGATCTCGGTCTTCTCGGCCAGGCCCGCGCCATAGGCGGCAAGCTCGCGCCGGACCGTGCGGTAGTCGGCGCCGGCGTTCGCGCCCGTCGCGTCGACGAGATGGACGAGCGCGCCGCAGCGCTCGACATGGCCGAGGAAGCGGTCGCCGAGGCCATGGCCCTCATGCGCGCCCTCGATCAGCCCGGGAATGTCGGCGAGCACAAACTCGCGCCCGTCGATCCTGGCCACCCCGAGACCCGGGTGGAGGGTGGTGAACGGGTAGTCGGCGATCTTGGGCTTCGCGGCCGAAACCGCGGCGAGGAAAGTCGACTTCCCGGCGTTCGGCAGGCCGATCAGGCCGGCGTCGGCGATCAGCTTGAGCCTGAGCAGGAGCGTGCGCTCGATACCGGGTTGGCCGGGATTGGCGCGGCGGGGGGCGCGGTTGGTCGAAGTGGTGAAATGGGCGTTGCCAAACCCGCCGTTGCCGCCAAGAGCCACGATCACGCGTTGGCCAGGCTCGGTGAGGTCGGCGAGCATCGCGCCCGTCTCCTCGTCGAACACCTGGGTTCCGACCGGCGCTTTTAATATGACGTCGGCCCCGCGCCCGCCGGCGCGGTTCCGGCCCATCCCGTGCATTCCGGTCCTGGCCTTGAAATGCTGCTGGTAGCGAAAGTCGATGAGCGTGTTGAGCCCGTCGGCGCATTCGATCACGACATCGCCGCCGCGCCCGCCGTCGCCCCCGTCCGGGCCGCCGAACTCGATGAATTTCTCGCGCCGGAACGAGACCGCGCCTGCCCCGCCGTCGCCGGAGCGCACATAGACGCGCGCCTGGTCGAGAAATTTCATCGCGCTTCGCCGGTCATGGCGCGCTCGCCCAGTCGGCCGGCGCCTCCCGGCGCCACGCGGCGGCCCCCGGCCAATCCGCGCGGGCGAGGCGGAAGCTGTGGGATTCGACCATGCCGCCGCGCGCCGGCGCGCCCTGCAGCCCCGTGCCGGCGAGCGCGAATCCGCACTTCTCAAGCACCGCCCTCGAGGCCTCGTTCTCGACTCTGACGCTCGCCAGGATCTCGACCGCCGGCGTGAGCGAAAAGCCCGCGTCGATCATCGCCGCCGCGGCCTCGGTCGCCAGACCCTTGCCCCACACCTCCGGCGACAGAACATAGCCTAGCGCCAAACGGTCCGCGCCCCGCGATTCGAGGCTGATCGAGCCGATGACGTCCCGCTTGCCCTTGATCGGCGTCATGACCAAGGTCAGGTCCCGCCCGGAGGCGTTGGCTTCGCGCGCCGCGTAGACGAACCGCTCAGCCGAGCCGGGCGAATAGGGGTGGGGAATGCGGGCTGTGTAGCGCGCGACCTCCCATCGGCCGCAGAATTTCTCGATCGCTGCGGCGTCGCCCATTCTGGGCCAACGCAGCCAGAGCCGCGCCGTTTCGAGCCGGAACACATCGTCTCTCGCCAGATCGGGGAACATCTGTTTCTCCGGTCGGCGCCCCGTTCAGGGGGCCGAAAATGACGAAGGGGACACGGCGACCGCATCCCCTTCGTAAGCTCAAGCTTACCGGACGAATGACCAGGCTCTTGGCCTTTTGTCTCATCTCGAAATATTTGATCTTTCGAGAACGTCCGCGGGGGCTTTTCGCCGAAGCGGGGTTCTCGTCTTGCTCCCCGCCTTATTCTGAAACGCTAATCGCGCGCACCGTTACGTATTGGCGTCCGTCGCCTTTTCGCTCGAAGGCGACTTCGCCGGCGGCGGTGGCGAACAGCGTATGGTCCGTCCCGACGCCGACATTACGCCCGGGGTGAAATTTCGTTCCTCGCTGGCGTACAAGAATCATGCCGCCGGTGACGCGCTCG
>DATNBG010000292.1:0-2304 GCA_035572075.1 Roseiarcus sp.
CGACCGCATCGGTCAGGCTTGCGGAGCGAAACAGGACCCAGCCGCCCATGACAGCCAGAAGCGCGTAGGCCCGGCGCGCCGGTTTCCCGTAGCGGGCAAGGACCGAGCTCAGGCCGAGCCGCTCGACGACCAGAAAGGCGCCGTGCCAGGCGCCCCACAGGACGAAGGTCCAGTTCGCCCCGTGCCAGAGCCCGCACAGCAGAAACACGGTGATGAGATTGCGGTAGGTCTGGGCGTTGGAGCCGCGGTTGCCCCCGAGCGGGATGTAGAGATAGTCGCGCAGCCACGACGACAGCGACATGTGCCAGCGCCGCCAGAATTCGGTGATCGACAGCGACCGGTAAGGCATGCGGAAATTGCGGGGAAAGGTGAACCCGAGCACGATCCCGAGTCCGATCGCCATGTTCGAATAGCCGGCGAAGTCGAAATAGAGCTGCACGGAATAGGCGATGAGCCCGATCCACGCGTCGATGAGCGAGCGGTCGTGGACGTGATCGAAGGCGACCTGGACGAGGGGCGCGACGAGGTCCGCCACCAGCACCTTCTGGGCGAGGCCAATGATGAAGATGCGGGCGCCGACCGAGGCGCGGCCGAGCGTGAACCGTCGCGCGTCCAGCTGGCGCGCGACGGTCTTGTAGCGAACGATGGGCCCCGCGACCAATTGGGGAAAGAGCGAAATATAGAGCGCGACGTCGATCGGATCGCGATTGGCCCGGAATCGCCGCCGGTAGATGTCGATGACATAGGACATGCAGTGGAAAGTGAAGAAGGAGATCCCGAGCGGCAGATGGATATCGGTGGTCGCGAGCTTGAACCCGAGCGGCGCCGCCAGACCGGCCAGGTTGGCGGTGACGAAATTCGCATATTTGAACACCGCGAGAACGAGAAGATTGCCGGCGACCGCGACGCCAAGCGCGAACCGGCGGGCCGGACCCTCGCGATCGTCGATCGCCAGGGCCGCGAGAAAGTTGAACGCGATCGAGATGAGGAGGACGACGATGAACCTCGGCTCTCCCCAGGCGTAGAAGACGAGGGAGAAGAGGAGCGTGACGAGATTTTTGCCCCTGATCGACGGGGTGATGAAATAGAGGGCGAGAAAAATGGGCAGGAAGTAGAACAGGAAGGTTATCGAGGAAAAGACCATTATCGACCCGTTCGCGCCTGGCTTGCTCTTGCTTCGACACGGGGCGGGCGCGCCCGCCAGGGAGACACAGCTCGCCGCCCCTCGCGCCCACGAGCGCGCGAGCCAACTCCCCGCGACAACGCCGCCTCGCCGCCCGAACGTCGCCGCGCCAGCGGGCCCCGCCCGTCCGTCTTTGCGTTCTTTTAGCGGCGATGTCCAGGCGACGCCCCGCGGCTCTGGGCCCTTTCCAGTATAAACACACAGTATCAATCAGGTATACAAAGAAACGTATAGATCGCTGCCGTTAAATATGCTAGGGCGTCGCCGATGCTGGCGCGTGAAGCGCGCGTTTCTCGAGTGCCGCAATGCCCGATGTCATCACCGCCAACCGGCTCGCCGACGGCGTCGTCGTGTTCCAGACCGACGACGGCTGGAGCGAGGATTTCAACCGCGCTCACGTGCGCGCCGATCCGCAAGCAACCGCCGGCGCGCTTGAGCGCGCCAAGCAGGACGAGGCGGCGAACATCGTCGTCGACGCTTACGCCGTTGCGGTCGCTGAGCGCAACGGACACATGGCGCCGAAGGCGCTGCGCGAGGCGATCAGGGCCGCCGGACCCACGATCAGGCGGGATTTGGGCAAGCAGGCGCGAGGCCTCGCGCCCGATGCGGGTCCCAAGGCCGCGGCGGAGGCCGAACATGTATCACTATGACGATTTCGACCAGGCTTTCGTCGCCGCGCGCGTCGAGCAGTTCCGCGATCAAGTGGCGCGCCGCCTCGCCGGCGAACTGACCGAGGAGCAGTTCCGCCCGCTGAGACTCATGAACGGAGTCTATTTGCAGCTTCATTCCTACATGCTGCGCATCGCCGTGCCCTATGGCACGCTGAACCCCGCCCAGATGCGCATGCTGGGGTTCATCGCGCGCAAGTACGACCGCGGCTACGGCCACTTCACGACGCGGCAGAACCTGCAGTTCAACTGGATCCGGCTCGAGGACACGCCGGATATCCTGGCCGAGCTGGCGAGCGTGGAGATGCATGCCATCCAGACCTCCGGCAACTGCATCCGCAACGTCACCGCCGATCATTTCGCCGGCGCCGCGGCCGACGAGGTGATCGATCCCAGGCCATACGCCGAGATATTGCGCCAGTGGTCGTCGCTGCATCCGGAATTCGTCTTCCT
>DATNBG010000293.1:0-2556 GCA_035572075.1 Roseiarcus sp.
GGCGTCTTCTGCGAGGCCGCCGGCGCCCACACCGAAGGCTCGATGAACGTGCACGTTCACACCGCCGAAGGCGTGGCGACGATTTGCGGCGACGTCATCTACGACATCAACGACCAGATCGTGGAGCCGTTTCGCCAGAACAACGACGGCGAGCCGCAGACGACCGGCAACCACGGCACGACCAAGCGCGCGGAGAAGGCGGCGATCAAGAAGGTGCTCGCCAACGCCCGCTTCGTGCTGCCGGTGCACGATCGCCCGGCCAGGGTCGAAAGTGGGGCGGTGGTGGGGCGGATGCAGGATTCCGTGCCCGGACCGATCGTCCAGACGCTGCCCAAACGCAGCTGGTTCCCGGCCTGAGCGGCAAGGAGGGGATCGCAATGACGCATGCGACGCTGCGGCCGGAATTCGAGGAGCTGATTGACCCCTATGCGGCGGTGGGTCAGGTCGGCACCGGGTTCACTTTCACCGAGGGGCCGATCTGGCATCCGGTCGATCACTATCTTTTGTTTTCCGACATGCCGGCCGACGTGCGCCGCCGCTGGGACCCCGGGCGCGGCGTCGCCGAGGTGCGCCGTCCATCCAACAAATGCAACGGCATGACGTATGACGCCGACCTCAACCTGATCGTCTGCGAGCACGCGACGTCCTCGCTCGTGCGCGAGCGGCCGGACGGGCGGCGCGAGGTTCTGGCGACCCATTTCGAGGGACAGGAGCTCAACAGCCCGAACGACGTCTGCGTTCGCTCCGACGGTTCGATCTATTTCTCCGATCCCTACTATGGCCGCGTGCCGGTCTTCGGCGTCGAGCGTCCGAGGCAGCTCGGCTTCCAGGGCGTCTATCGCATCCCGCCGGGCGGCGGCGCCCCGCAACTGCTCGTCGATCGGCTGCTGTTCGACCAGCCGAACGGCCTCTGCTTTTCACCAGATGAAAAGCTTCTCTACGTCAACGACACCGTGCAGACGCTGATCCGCGTCTTCGATGTCGCTGCCGACGGCTCGCTGTCGAACGGGCGCATGTTCGCCTCCGGCATCCGTTCGTCGCTCGAACAGGGCGTACCCGACGGCATGAAATGCGACCAGCGCGGCAACGTCTGGGTGACCGCGCCGGGCGGCGTTTGGGTCTATGCGCCCTCCGGCGATCTCCTTGGCAAGGTGCGCGCGCCTGAACTGGTCGCCAATCTTGCCTGGGGCGGGCCGGATTTTCGCACCCTGTTCTTGACGGCGACCCACTCCGTTTATTCGATCGCGACCAAGGTCGGGCCGCGGCGGGAGCCGTACATGAACGCCAGAACGCCCGCCGCCGCCGCTCCCTCCGGCGCGTCTCAAAGCGACAACCGGCCGTCTTCCGCGCCGGCCCTCGCCAAGGACCTGACGCTCGACCCGAAGCGCTGCGCGCTCATCATTCAGGACATGCAGAACGACGTCATCAGCGAAGGCGGCGCCTTCGCTGCTTCCGGGGCGCCGGCGCACGCGCGTCAGCAAAACGTGGTTGAGAACACGCGTCGCCTCGCCGCCGCGGCGCGCGCCCGCGGCGTCGTGGTGATCCACGTCTGGTTCATCGTCGAGCCGGGCGCGCCGGGGCTGACGCTCAACGCTCCGCTGTTCGAGGGCGTCGTCGACAACAAGGCGATGGTGCGCGGCGGCTGGGGCGCGGCGCCGGTCAGCGGACTCGAGCCTCAGCCCGGCGACTTCGTGGTGGAGAAGATGCGCATGAGCGGCTGGGAGGGCTCGCGCCTTGAGACCATCCTGAAATCTCAGGGCCGCGACATGATCATCAACACCGGCGCCTGGACCAACATGTCGGTCGAGCACACCGCGCGGACCGGCGCCGACAAGGGCTACTTCATGGTCGTGCCGGAGGATTGCTGCTCGACGATGAACGCCGAGTGGCACCACGCCTCGATCAATTTCGCCCTGCAGAATGTCGCCGTCGTCACCAACGCCGACGCCGTCATCAAGGCGCTCGGATGAGCAGCGCACCACCTGAGTAAATGGGCGAGGCCCCAGCGCAGGATGATTTCAAGTTGACTCAAACGCGTCATTGCGAGCGAAGCGAAGCAATCCAGGAGAGCTTGGGCGCCCTACGACTCCTGGATTGCTTCGTCGCCATAGCCCGTCGTCAGACGGGCGTCCTTCCGGACGCCCTACGGCTCCTCGCGATGACGACAACTGTTCAACCTCATGGCGTCCTGCTCTAGGTGCCGAAGCTCCTCCATCTGCGCTGTTCGCCGCGCCCGGGCTCGGCGTCCTCCGCCGCGGCCGAGGCGTTCCTGGCGAGGTTCCGCGAGGCGCGCCCTTCGTGGGACATCGATCTTCAGGACCTGTGGCGCGAGACCCTGCCGGAATTCGATGGCGCGGCGCTCGAGGCGAAATACGCCCGCCTCGGCGCCCGAGAGTTCAACGGCGCGGAGCGCGACGCTTTCGCCGTCATCGAACGCATGGCGTTGCGCTTTTCGCTCGCCGATCGGGTGCTCATTTCCTCGCCGATGTGGAACTTCGGGGTGCCGTACAAGCTCAAGCAATGGTTCGATCTCATCGTGCAGCCGGGGCTGACCTT
>DATNBG010000294.1:0-2335 GCA_035572075.1 Roseiarcus sp.
GCCGCGACGAGCCGCCCTTCGGACAGAAGCGGCTCGATCAGGGCGAGGCGGCCCAGCGCTACCCCCTGGCCTTCCAGGGCCGCCC
The DNA here is from genome assembly GCA_035572075.1 of Roseiarcus sp. GTDB lineage: Bacteria > Pseudomonadota > Alphaproteobacteria > Rhizobiales > Beijerinckiaceae > Roseiarcus. Next base: position 86 of record DATNBG010000294.1, read on the forward strand.
GGATCACCTGGTCGTACTGGTTATAGCGCAGGACGCCCTTCGGCTTGACGCCCCCGAGGCCCATGGAATGAAGCCGGTCGGCCCATCTCAGCCATGGGCGGTAGGCGTCGTCATATTCGATGAGAACGCAGCTTGCGATGGCATCCGCGTCGAGGCGGCTCACGCCGAGCGTGGGATGGGCGACCGGCGCGACCTCTTCGCCGAAGAGCCTGAACGATCCCGGCGGGGCGTTCGCCGCGGCGCAATAGCGGATGGCGATATCCGCCCCGTGAGCTCTCAGATCCAGGATCTTGTTGTTGGCCGCCACGCGCACGTCGATGTCGGGGCGCCGCTCCTGGAACCCGCCGAGACGCGGCATGAGCCACAGTCCCGATACCCCGATGCTCGCGGTGATGGTCACCGGCGCGCGCTCGCTTCCCGCGGCGAGCGCGTTGACCGCATCCTGCAGTTGCTGGAGGGCGCTGTCGGCGATGCGGAAGAAGCGCTCGCCTTCGGCGGTGAAGCTGATCGAACGATAGCCGCGGTTGATGAGCCGCGACCCCAACGCGGCCTCGAGCGCGATGATCTGGCGGCTGACGGCGGATTGGGTGACGAAAAGATCCCGGGCGGCGCGCGTCATGCTCATGCGCCGGCCGACCGCGACGAAGCCGCGAACGAGGTCGAGCGAGGGCAGGCGAACCGGAAAAGTTTGCATGTGATTTCCTCATGCGGTGAATGTTCTCTCCTCCCTGACCGGCTGCTCTCTGTCAACCAAATCCCCTTTCCTCAGGCGAGGGCGGCTGGCCTCGCCGAACCCGGCGGCCCGCAACAGCAGTCCATGAACGCATGCGATCGATGCCGAGATGTCGTTTGACGAGAGGGGTCGCCGACCCTACCTGCAATCGCGAATGAGCCGAACCGCGCGGCCCGGCGGGTCATGTCCCGAGTCGATCGGGTTGGCCAAATGGGCGCGAACGCGCCCAGGAGGATCACATGTTGCGGATCGGATTGCCGCATGTGGCGCTTGAGGCGTCGTCGCCGGGATTCGCACGCTGGCGGGGCGCATTGCAGGTCTGGCGCAGGCGCGGGCGGGAACGAGGCGAGCTGGCGCGGATGTCGGAAGCGGAGCTTCACGACATTGGCGTCTCGTCAGCCGAACGCTGGGCGGAAATCAACAAGCCGTTCTGGCGTGGATAACGGGGGCCCACGCGGCCGCGCATAGGTCCAAAGGCGCAGAGCATTCCTTCTCCCCGCATAGGGCGTTCGAAGGAACGCCCTATGCGGGCCGAGGGGGCGTCTGGCGCGATGGCTCCAAGCGAGCGCAGAACGCTCTACTAAAGACGCTTCGCGAACCAGTGATCGGCGTAAGGATTGTCGTTGAACCGGTCGATTTCCCGGTATCCTTCGCTGCGGTAGAGCGCGTGGGCTTCGGTGAGCGCCCGGTTGGTGTCGAGACGCAGCGTCTTCAGGCCCGCTTCGCAGGCTGCCGCTTCGAGCGTTCTCACAATCCGCCGCGCGACGCCGAGGCCGCGGGCGGACGGGGCGGTCCAGACGCGCTTGATCTCGCCTGTCGCCTTGTCGATGCGCTTGAAGCCGCCGCATCCGACCGGTTCCCCCTCGAACCGGGCGATCACAAAAAGCCCCGACGGAGGCGCCATGTCCTCGATGCGGGCGGAAGGGTCTTGGGCGGCGTCAAAGCCGTCCTCGAAGCGCGCGTCGAGTTCGCGGAAATACGCTTCCAGGCACCGGCGCGCGTCCGCGCTCACAGGCGCTTCGGCCGCGAGCTCGACCGATCCGGCGCGGATCAGGCGCTCGACCTCGCCCATGGCGCCGAGCAAGCGGCTCCGCTGCGAGGCGTCGAGGGGCGCGAGCATCGAGGCGGCGAGATCGTCCGAGAGCCTGTCATAGGCGGCGCGTTCCGCGCCGCCTTTGCGCGTCAGGCTCACGCGGCGGCGCCGCCCGTCTCCGCTTCCCCTCGCCACAGTGATCAGCCCTTGCCTCTTCAAGGACTGCACGAGACGGCTGAGATAGCCGGAATCGAGCCTGAGGCGGCGCCGCAGCGCACTGAGGTCGACGCTAGCGGCGCCGATTTCGAAAATGAGCCGGGCCTCGGCCAGCGGACGGCCCCGGCGCAGGTAATCGGCCTCGAGCGCGCCGACGCGCCGGGTCACCAGGCGGTTGAAGCGGCGGATCTGTTGCAGCTGGCTCTCGTCCATTCTCTGACTTTAGTCAGATAATCAGCCGGTCACAAGCCTCCCGCCGGACCACGCG
>DATNBG010000295.1:0-2165 GCA_035572075.1 Roseiarcus sp.
AGCGTGAAGGACCTCAAGGACCGCTTCCTGTTCACGGTCGCGCTCGAGGCCGCCCGCTGCATGGAAGAGGGCATCGTCACCGATCCGCGCGAAGCCGACGTCGGCTCGATCCTCGGCTTCGGCTATGCGCCCTATTCGGGCGGGGCGATCTCGTTCATCGACGGGATGGGGCTCAAGGCCTTCATCGCGCGCGCAAGGGAACTGGCGGCGAAATACGGCCGGCAATTCGAGCCCGGCGGGAAGCTCGCTGAGATGGCCGAGCGCGGCGAGACGTTCTACGGGACATATGGCGACAAGCGGAAGGCGGCCTGAGCGACCGCGGCGCGATCATCCCTTTCCCGCCCGCGACGCGAAACCGCGCGCGGCGCCTTCCGGCGCGGCGATCGAGCGCTGTCAATCGCAGGCGTCCGCGCGGGCGAGAAGAAAGGCCCTTTCCCGCGCGTTGCGGGTGAGCTTGGCCGCCGCCTCGAATTCGGAGCGGGCCTCGGCCAGCCGGCCGGCGCGGAGCAGAAAGTCGCCCCTTGCCGCCGGCAATGGCGCATAGTTGCTGAGCGCCGCGTCGCCGGCGATCTCGTCGATGAGCTTGAGGCCCGCTTCGGGCCCGAAAGCCATGCTGTGGGCGATCGCTCGATTGAGATCGACCACCGGCGAGGGCGTCACGGCTCGCAGCCGGTCGTAGAGCGCCGCGATGCGGCGCCAGTCGGTGTCGGCGGGACTGCGCGCACGCGCGTGGCAGGCCGCGAGCGCGGCTTGCAACGCATAGGGGCCGCCGCCCCCGAGAGCTTCGGCGCGGGCCAGCGCGTCGAGGCCCCGGCGGATCATGAGCTGGTCCCAGCGGGCCCGATTCTGCTCGGTCAGGGTCAAGAGGGCGCCGTCCGGCCCGACGCGCGCCTTGAGACGCGACGCCTGGATTTCCATGAGCGCCAGCAGGCCGAACACTTCGGCGTCCTCGGGCATCAGCCCCGCCAGCATCCGGCCGAGCCGTTGCGCCTCAAGGCACAGGTTCGGACGGACAAGCGCGTCGCCCGCGGTGGCGGCATAGCCTTCATTGAAGATGAGGTAGATGACCTCCAGCACCGAGGGGAGCCGCGCCCCGCGTTCGGCGCCCCGCGGAACCTCGAAGCTCAATCCCGCCTTCCCGATCGTCTTCTTCGCGCGAACGATGCGCTGGGCGATCGTCGCCTCGCTCGACAGGAAAGCGCGCGCGATCTCGTCCGTGGTCAGGCCGCCGACGACGCGCAGCGTGAGCGCGACGCGGGCGTCGGCCGAAAGGATGGGGTGGCAGGCCGTGAAGACGAGGCCCAGGAGCTCGTCGCCAAGGTCGTCGTCCATGGCCGCCTCGATCGCCTCGGCCGCGCCGTCGAACGCGCGGTCAGGCTCCCGCGCGATCTCCTCATGCTTGCGCTTGCGCATCCTGTCGCGGCGGATCGCGTCGATGGCGCGGCGCTTCGCGGCTGTCATCAGCCAGGCGCCTGGATTGGCTGGAACTCCGGTCCTGGGCCATTCGGAGAGCGCAATGACCAGGGCGTCCTGCGCCAGTTCCTCCGCAAGATCGACATCGCGCACGACCCGGGCCAGACCCGCGATAAGCCTGGCCCGTTCAATGCGGAAGATCGCTTCGATCGCCCGGTGCGTCGCGCCTGCGGTCATGCCGCCTTGTCGGCCAAAGCCACAAGGGAGGCAAGCAGGCCGCCGCCGACAGTCTCACGAGCCGCTGAGCTTCTTCCGCGTCTGATCGTGGATTTCGGCGGCCTCCGGCGTCAGAAACTCTTGCAAATCGGCCATCTCGTAAAGCGGCCGGATTTCGATCTCGCTCGGTCCCGGCATGGGATTGGGGCAGCGCCTCACCCAGGCGACCGCCTCGTCCATGTCCTTGACTTCCCAGAGCCAGAAGCCAGCGACCAGTTCGCGGGTCTCGGCGAAAGGCCCGTCGATGACGGTGCGGCGGGAACCATCGAACGCAATACGCTTGCCCTGCGAGGAGGGCTTGAGTCCGTCGCCGGAGAGCATGATTCCGGCCTTGACCAGCTCCTCATTGTATCTGCCCATCGCCTCGAACATCTTGGCGGTCTCGGGCGTGGGAGAAATGCCCTTTTCGCTGTCCTCGGTCGCTTTCACGAACACCATCACGCGCATCGTCTCGTCTCCTTGTTAGAGCAGGCTTT
>DATNBG010000296.1:0-8128 GCA_035572075.1 Roseiarcus sp.
CGCTTCTCACCTCCCGGCGCGCGAGGATGAGGCCGAGGGGTTGGCCGCCAAGGCGCCCGGCCGCCCCGGCGCAAATACTCGAATCTGCCTTGTCGTTTTATTCTGAAAAACGTTAACATGCGTAAGCCGGTTCGTCAAGAAAAAGTCGATTGCCGCGCCGCGTCATGAGCCATGCCCCGGGATGACAAATTCCCGGCCAGCGCCTAGAACCCGCCCACGGTCAAGTTCTTCGGCGCGCGGCGGGAAACAGGATGACGGCGATGAGCCTTGCGATGTCAGACACGCCTTCAGGCCCGCGCCCGCGCCGCTCGACGGTCCCGGTTCGCGTCGGCGAGGGCGAGGGAGCGGTCGAGGTCGGCGGCGGCGCGCCGATCGTCGTCCAGTCGATGACCAACACCGACACCGCCGACATCGAGGCGACCGCGCGGCAGGTCGCGGCGCTGGCGCGCGCGGGCTCGGAACTGGTGCGGATCACGGTCGACCGGGACGAGGCCGCCGCGGCGGTCCCCCATATCCGCGACCGCCTGCGCGCCAGGGGGATCACCGCGCCGCTGATCGGCGACTTCCACTATATCGGCCACAAGCTCTTGGCCGAGCATCCGGCCTGCGCGGAAGCCCTGGACAAATATCGCATCAACCCGGGCAATGTCGGCTTCAAGAACAAGCGCGACCTCCAGTTCGGCAAGATCGTCGAGATCGCGATCCGCAACTCAAAGCCGGTGCGCATCGGCGCGAACTGGGGCTCGCTCGACCAGGAGCTCCTGACCTCGCTTATGGACGAGAACGCGGCGAGCGAAGCGCCGCTCGACGCGAGCGCGGTCACCCGCGAGGCGATGGTGCGGTCGGCGCTGCTCTCAGCGGCTCGGGCCGAGGAGATCGGGCTTCCGCGCGACCGCATCATCCTGTCGGCGAAAGTCTCGGCGGTGCAGGACCTGATCACCGTCTACCGCATGCTCGGGCAGCGCTCCGACTATGCGCTCCATCTCGGCCTGACCGAAGCCGGCATGGGCTCGAAGGGCATCGTCGCCTCCGCCGCCGCGCTCGGCGTCCTCCTACAGGAGGGACTCGGCGACACGATCCGCATTTCGCTCACTCCCGAGCCGGGCGGCGACCGGACCCAGGAAGTGCGAGTGGCGCAGGAACTCCTGCAGACCATGGGGTTCCGCAATTTCGCGCCGCAGGTCGCCGCCTGTCCCGGCTGCGGGCGCACCACCTCGACCGTGTTCCAGGAACTGGCGCGCGACATTCAGGGCTATCTTTCGGAATCGATGCCGCAATGGCGGGCGACCTATCCGGGCGTCGAAAAGCTCAACGTCGCGGTGATGGGCTGCATCGTCAACGGGCCGGGCGAGAGCAAGCACGCCGACATCGGCATCTCGCTGCCGGGAACCGGCGAAGCGCCCGCCGCGCCGGTGTTCGTCGACGGGGTCAAGACCGTCACCCTTCGGGGCCCGCGCATCGCCGAGGAGTTCAAGGCTTTGGTCAACGCCTATATCGCGAAGCGCTATGGCGCCGGCCGGCAGGCCGCGGAATAGGGACGTCGAGCATGGCCCCGCCTCTTCCTCCCTTTACCCATGAGACCGCCGCGCAGAAAGCCCGCGCGGCCGAGGACGCCTGGAACTCGCGCGATCCCAAGCGGGTGGCGCTCGGCTATTCCATCGACAGCCGGTGGCGCAACCGGGCGGAGATTTTCCAGGGCCGGCCCGCGATCGAGGCGTTCCTCGTCCGCAAATGGGGCCGCGAGCTCGACTATCGCCTGATCAAGGAAGTCTGGGCTTTCCATGACAACCGCATCGCCGTCCGGTTCGCCTACGAATGGCATGACGATTCGGGAAGCTGGTTCCGCTCCTACGGCAATGAGAACTGGGAGTTCGACGCGGAGGGGCTGATGCGCGTCCGCCATGCGAGCATCAACGACCGGCCGATCCGCGATGAGGACCGCCTCTACCGCTGGCCGCTCGGCCGCCGGCCGGACGATCATCCCGGCTTGAGCGAGCTTGGGCTCTGACGCGAAGCGCCTGCTCCGCGATCGGGCCGGCGGCCCGGCTGCACAATCGCCGGGCGGACGGGTAGCCGAAGCGCTGGCGCGGCGACGTGGAGCGTATCGGAAGCGCCTTTCAGGCCGCCTTCGATGGTCTGATCAGTGAGACGAGAGGCTGATGGGCTCCCAGGGGGGACGCCTCTGAAGGACCGCGACTTCACGCTGATAGGCCGTGGCGAGCCGCGCCGCGTATCGGGAATTCTTCGACCCCAGGTAGGCGCGAGCGAAGCCTTCCCAGTCTCGAGCTTTCAGCGCGGCGAGGACCGGAGAGTTCGAGCCGTAAAGAAAGAGCGCCGAATACTGGTTCAACTCCGATTGCGCCACGAACCTCGCGTATTCCCCGGCCGACGCAAAGCCCATTCGTTTGGCGTTGAGGCCGATGATTTGGAACGCGCCGAAGCTCGTTGCGCCGTAAGCCGCCTCAGGGTCGATCAAATAGGCCGTCTCGAGATCGTCCCAGCGGTTCGACAAGGCGGCTCGATCGCCAAACGGCGACGAGACGGTTGGATCGTACGGCGCCGAACTCGTGGGGTCATAGGCCTTCTTCGCATTCCTCAGAAAGAGCGATCGCTCGAAGACAATTGTGGGACGGCCCTGCGCGTCGAAGCCCTTGCCTCCGCTCTCCACGTCGTAGACCGCCTTCAGGGCGGGCAGTTCGACTCCGAGATTTGCGGCCAGCGTGAGCGTGTCGTCCTCGGACGGAGGACCGGCTTGGCTCGTTCGAAGCTCCGTCGGCGTCGGCCGTATCCACCGCTCGATCGCCTTGTTCAACTCCGCTCCGAGTTGGTCATCGACGGCATAGGAGACCGGCAGCCCGGCGTGGAGCCGGAAGCGCGCGATGGTGTTGCGGGTCGTCTCGTTCAACGCCCCGTCAGCGACCCCGCGATACAATCCGAGCCTTCGTAGACTCTGTTGAACTTCAACCACACGTTCGGCAGCCCGCAATTCGGTTTGCGCCTCGGGGCGATGCGTGCTCGGCAGTCCGGCAAAAGCGCCGATGTAGCTTTGGAAATCCGCTTCCCGACCGCCCTCTTTCGCGGCGCCCCACAATTGGTCGTCTTTGCGCCTCAGCTTTTCGGCCGCTGCGCTCCGAACCGAGGGATACCAATTGCGGTCAAGGAAAGCGGCGATCTCACCGGGCGTATCGAGACCCTCCAGTTCGTGGAGCCTCCGGTCGCGGTCGGTCGTATAGCCGATCCACCCAAGGAAAATCGCCGCCAGGGCGAGCACGGCGGTGAGCAGAAGCATCCGCTGGCGCCGCTCCCTCGCCGGATCCCGCAGCCCGCGCGCCCTCGCGAGCTCCCTCGACCGTTGCGCCTGAAGCTTCCGCAGTCGCTCCCGCGCGGCTGTCTCGGCGGCTTCTCGCGCCGCCTTCTGTTCCGCGTTTTCGCCTTCGAACGCAATGATCCGCGCCCAGACGTCGGCGCTCAGCGGATCGATGGCGTTTGCGGCGACCCAGGCCTTGAGCTCAGGGAGCGTCGCCGACGGCCTCATCACGGCGCAATAGGTAGCGAGGCCGGGGCGGTCGGCAAGCTGACCGATACGCTCGAGGATTTTCAGCCAGGCCGGATCGTCGTCCTGGCCGGCCCAGGCGGACAGGTTGGGCGCTTCCACCAGGCTGAATGGGGGCGGGAGGTCAGTGGGCTGCAGCATGCACGGGACAAGCTTGTCGCGAGTGCGGGCGAAATCCGCTTCAGCCCGCACCCAGTCCGACTTGACCGCGCCGGGCGTCCAGCAGGCCACGACCGCCTTGGCGCCGTCTAGCTGCTGCGAAATCTGGCTGTCATAGGCCGATCCGGCGCGGAGCGCGGCGTCGAACCAGACATCGAGCTTGAGCTTCTTGAGCTCTTCCGCGACGATGGCGACAGCGGCGCGGTCCTCGCTGTGATAGCTAATGAAGGCGTCCGGCATGGCCCCCTCCGACACTGAGCTCTGCCCACACTACGACTAGCGGGAGGGGCGCAGACAGCCCCCGGCCGGCGCGGCGTTTGACATGCAGGCCCCGCGCGCCTACTAAGCCCGCCTTCGTCAGGTTTTGGCCTCGTCGATCGAGCCGGTGGCCCTTCCAGGCCAGCGGTCCCCGTCCGGCAGCGCGTCGCGCCCCCGGGCGCGATTGGCGTTGGCTTCAGACGACGGAGGACAGAACGCGGCCGATGACTATATCTGTCGTCTGCCGTCCGTCACCCGTCGTCTGAAAAGGAGCGCGTTCGATGTTCGAGAGCCTGTCCGAAAAGCTCTCCGGCATATTGGATCGACTGACCGGCCGCGGCGCCCTCTCGGAAGAGGACGTCAACGCCGCGATGCGCGAGGTGCGCCGCGCGCTGCTCGAGGCCGATGTCGCGCTCGAAGTGGTGCGCTCGTTCGTCGACCGGACGCGCACCAAGGCGGTCGGCGCGGCCATCGTCAAGTCGGTCAAGCCCGGCCAGATGGTGGTCAAGATCGTCCACGATTCGCTGGTCGAGACGCTCGGCGGCGAATCCCAGGCGATCGACCTCAACGCCCCGGCGCCGGTGGCGATCATGCTGGTCGGCCTCCAGGGCGCGGGCAAGACGACCACCGCGGCCAAGATCGCCAAGCGCTTGAGCGAGCGCGACAAGCGCAAGGTGCTGATGGCCTCGCTCGACGTGAAGCGCCCGGCGGCGCAGGAACAGCTCGCCGTGCTCGGCCAGCAGGTTGGGGTCGCGACCCTGCCGATCGTGTTCGGCGAGGAGCCGGTCGCCATCGCCAGGCGCGCCGAGACCGCGGCCCGGCTCGAGGGCTATGACGTCGTCATGCTCGACACCGCGGGCCGCACCCATATCGACGAGCCGCTGATGCAGGAGATGGCGGACATTCGCGACGCCGCCCGGCCCCACGAGGTCCTGCTGGTGGCCGACGCGCTGACCGGGCAGGACGCGGTCAATCTGGCGAAAAACTTCAACGAGCGGGTGGCCCTGACCGGCATCGTTCTGACCCGCATGGACGGCGACGCCCGCGGCGGCGCGGCGCTCTCGATGCGCGCGGTCACCGGCAAGCCGATCAAGCTCCTCGGCGTCGGCGAGAAGATGGACGCGATCGAGGATTTCCATCCCGCCCGCCTCGCCGACCGCATCCTCGGCATGGGCGACATCGTGAGCCTGGTCGAGAAGGCGGCGCAAAACATCGACGCTCAGCAGGCGGCCAGGATGGCCGAGAAGCTGCGCAAGGGCGTGTTCGATCTCAACGATCTCTCGGAGCAACTGGCGCAGATCGAGAAGCTCGGCGGCATGGGCGGCATCATGGGGATGCTGCCCGGCGTGGCGAAGATGAAGGACCAGCTCGCCTCCGCCAATCTCGACGAGAAATTCATCAAGCGCCAGCGCGCGATCATCTCGTCGATGACGCCGAAGGAGCGCCGCAACCCCGACATCCTGAAGGCCTCGCGCAAGAAGCGCATCGCGGCCGGCTCGGGCGTCACGGTCGAGTACGTCAACCGGCTGCTCAAGCAGCACCGCCAGATGGCCGACATGATGAAGGCGATGGGCGGCAAGGGCGGCCGCGGCATGATGGGCAAGCTCGGGCAGATGATGGGCCTGAGCGGCGGCATGCCGACGCCGACGCCCGACGAGATCGAGGCGATGCAGAAGCAGCTCGGCGGGGCCGGACTGCCTGGGTCGCCCTCTGGCCCGCCGGGCATTCCTGCCGCTCCGCCGCCCGGCGCCTTCAACCTGCCGCCGCAATTTCCGGGGCTCGGCGGGGGCGGGAAGCTGCCCGGCCTGGGCGGGAGCTTCAATCCGTTCGGGGGGAAGAAGAAGTGACGCGCTCGAACGGCGGTCTTCGCTCTTCCCCCTCCGCCGCGCTCACGCGCGAACGCAAAAACCCGACGCCAGTCTGAAACATTCTGAACGAAAAGGAAGACCTGAAATGTCCCTGAAAATCCGGCTCTCCCGCGCGGGCGCGAAGAAGCGCCCGTTCTATCGCATCGTCGTCGCCGACGCCCGCGCGCCGCGCGATGGCCGCTTCGTCGAGAAGATCGGCACGTTCGATCCGATGAAGGCCAAGGACGACGCAGGCCGCCTCGCGCTCGACCAGGAGAAGGCCAAGGCCTGGCTCGCCAAGGGCGCGCAGCCGACCGATCGCGTGCTGCGCCTGCTCGACGGCCTCGGCCTCGCCAAGCGCGAAGCGCGCTTGAACCCGGAAAAGGCCAAGCCGCGCAAGAAGGCGCAGGAGCGCGCCGCGGCCGCCGAGGCTGCCGCCGCCAAGGCCGCCGAAGCGCCCGCCGCCTGACGCGACTTTGCGCGCGCCCGACCGCCTGATCCTGATGGGCGTGTTCGGCGCGGCCCACGGGGTGCGCGGCGAGGTTCGGGTCAAATCGCTGACCGGCGAGCCAGGCGCCATCGGCGCCTACGGGGCGCTCACCGACAAGGCGCGCGCCCGGACGTTCGTGTTTGAGGCCTTGCGGCCCCTCAAAAACGACATGGTGGTCGCGCGCCTCGCCGGCGTTTCGACCCGCGAGGGCGCCGAGGCGCTGAACGGGGTCGAGATCTTCGCCCGCCGCGACCAGTTGCCCGCGCCCGCGCACGACGAGTTCTACCTTGACGATCTCGTCGGGCTCGAAGCGGTCGACACGGACGGCGCGCCGCTTGGCCTTATCGTGTCGCTGATGAACTACGGCGCCGGCGACATTCTCGAGATCGCGCCGGCGGACGGCGGCGAGACCCTGCTCCTTCCGTTCACCCGGCGCGTCGCGCCGGCAATCGATTTCGCCGCCGGGCGGATCGTCATCGATCGCCCGCGCGAAGTCGAGGACGAGCCCGACGCTGAAAGCCCATCGGATGGTTGCTAAGGGCGCGACGGCCGGATAGACACGGGGGACGCGCTCGCGCCGGGGATGCGCCCGGCGCGATGTTTGTTGGAGACCTGCTTGATGACGATGAGTTCGGCTTCGGACGGCCACGGAGGCGCCTCGGTCACCAAGCGGGATTTCCTGTTCCTGGCTACGGGATCGCTGGCCACGGTCGGGGTGTTGACGACCCTTTGGCCATTCATCGACCAGATGAATCCGGACGCCGCCACCATCGCCGCCGCCGGTCCGGTCGACGTCGACATCAGCGCGCTTGAGCCGGGCCAGCGGATCGTAACCCTGTGGGCGGCGCGGCCGGTGTTCGTCGTCAAGCGGGCCGAGCCGGCGCTCAAGGAGCTGAAGAATCCAAAGCTGCTGTCGCAGTTGCGCGATCCGGACTCCCAGAACCTGCAGCAGCCGGTTTATGCGACGAACTGGAGCCGGTCGATCAAGCCGGAGATTCTCGTCCTGGTTGGCGTCTGCACGCATCTGGGCTGCATTCCGCTGTTCAAGCCTGAGCCCAATGCGGCCGACCCCGCGCCCGATTGGCCGGGCGGCTTCTTCTGCCCCTGCCACGGCTCGAAATACGATCTGGCGGGGCGGGTGTTCCAGGGCGTTCCGGCGCCCTACAACCTGCCGGTGCCGCCCTATCACTTCCCCGACGACAAGACGGTCCGGCTCGGCCAGAATCCGCCCGGCGCGAGTTTCGATTTCAACTCGATCCTGCAGGTCTAGCCTAAAGAGATCAAAGCCCGTGGCGGCGATCGGGCGAACGCGCTAAGCGTCGCCGCGATGTTTGCCGCAACCGTTCTCACCCTGTTTCCCGCCATGTTCCCCGGTCCGCTCGGCCAGTCGCTGGCGGGCGAAGCGCTCGCGCGGTCGCTGTGGTCGCTCAACGTCCGCGACATCCGCGAGCATGGGATCGGGCGCCATCGCGCGGTCGACGATACGCCCGCGGGCGGGGGGCCTGGCATGGTGATGCGCGCCGATGTGATCGCCGCCAGCCTCGATAAGGCGGCCGCCCCTGACGATCCGCGCCCGCGCCTGATCATGAGCGCGCGCGGGGCGCCCTTCACCCAGGCGCAGGCTCGCGAATGGGCGGCGGGGCCGGGGCTCATCGTCGTCTGCCCGCGCTTCGAGGGCGTCGACGAGCGGGCGATCGAGGCGCGCGGCCTCATCGAGGTGTCGATCGGCGATTTTGTCCTTTCGGGCGGCGAGATCGCCGCGCTCGCCGTCATCGACGCCTGCGTCAGGCTCATTCCCGGCGTGATGGGCAGGCAGGAGTC
>DATNBG010000297.1:0-6660 GCA_035572075.1 Roseiarcus sp.
ACGCCGCGCTCGACCTCGTCCGCCTCACGGTAGCGCTTTTTGGGGGCGACAAAATCGCGAAAATAGGCGACCGCGTAGCGAACCAGGCTGTCGAGCCGGGGATGGGTCTCCGGCGACGCCGAGGGAGCGTAGCGGCGAAGGAATCCCCACAGCACCGCCGGGTCCTCGCTATTGGCGACCGCCGCCAGATTGAGCAGCATGGCGAAGGAGATCGGGGTCGAACCCTGCTCGCCGTGGGTCAGCGCTTCCGGCTCAGGCGGCGCGCCGGCATGAATGTGCCAGACCGGATTGCCGAGCCGCTCCTTCCATGCCTGGCGCGGATAGGCGCCGAGAAACCCGAGATAGTCGTCGACGTTCCGCGGAATGACATCGAACGAGAGCCGCTTCGCCGCGGTTGGCTTCTGGAACATGAAGAGCGAGAGACTTTCCGGGCTGGCGTATGCCAGCCACTGCTCGATCGTCAGTCCGTTGCCCTTGGTCTTCGAAATCTTCTGCCCGTTCTCGTCGAGGAAGAGCTCGTAATTGAATCCGGCCGGCGGCTCGGCCCCCAGAACCCGCGCGATCCGCGACGACAGCTTGACCGAATCGATCAGGTCCTTGCCCGCCATTTCGTAATCGACGCCGAGCGCGTACCAGCGCATCGCCCAATCCGGCTTCCACTGCAGCTTGCATTGGCCCCCGGTTACGGCCGTCTCGAATTCCTCCCCCGTCTCCGGATCGCGCCATCGGATCGTGCCGGCTGCGGGATCGTGCGCCATGACCGGCGCCTGCATGACGACGCCGGTTCGCGGGTGAATGGGCAGGAACGGCGAATAGGTCGCCGCCCGCTCCTCGCGCAGCGAAGGCAGCATGATCGCCTGCACTTCGTCGAAGCACGCCAGCATCCTGAGCAGGGCCTTGTCGAACCGCCCCGATTTGTAAGTCTCGGTCGATGACATGAATTCGTATTCAAATCCGAACCGGTCGAGAAAAGCGCGCAACATCGCGTTGTTGTGCTCGGCAAAGCTCGGATATTCGCCGAACGGGTCAGGGACCTGCGTCAAGGGCTTGCCGAGATGGGGCAGGATCAGGTCGCGGTTGGGGATGTTGTCGGGAACCTTGCGCAGCCCGTCCATGTCGTCGGAAAAGGCGATCAGCCTCGTCTTGACGCGGTCCTGGGTGAGGACGCGAAAGGCATGGCGGACCATGCTGGTGCGCGCGACCTCGCCGAAGGTGCCGATATGCGGCAGTCCCGAGGGGCCGTAGCCGGTCTCGAACACCGCCTCCTTGCGGGGCGAGCGCTCGAGGCGCGCGATCAGTTTCCGCGCTTCCTCGAACGGCCACGCCTTCGACGTCTCGGCGGCCTCGCTGAAGCCTGGCGGCGACATGGCTTTCTTCCTTCCGGCCCCCGGGCGAACGGTCGCGGACAGCCGGCGCCCTCGTCCGGGCGCGAGCCGCCCGTTCAGGCTTTCGCGTGAGGGACGATCAGGCCCTGCCGGCTTCTTCCGTGGGCGGTCTTCGCCCAATAATGCGGGCGCAAGGTGAGATCAAGCATCGCCGCCCAAGTCGCCGCGCTGACCAGCAGGTAATAGACCGGGATCAGCGCAACCTCGCTTAACGTCAGCCTGAGGCGCCGGAGCCTGGCGGCGACGATCGCCGGCAGGGCGACGGTCCACACCCCGGCCAGCGCCAGGATATAGGTGAAGACGTCGCTGAGTTCCCGCTCGGCCGTGAGCCCGCCATCCTCGGCCGCCAATGCGCGCCAGACCGTGAGAACCGCGAACGCCGGCCAGAACAGGGAGCCGAAAATGGCGCCGACAATCGATGCCGTCGCGGCGACCGCTCGCCGGGGCCCGAGATCGCGCCAGAAGAACAGCGGGCGCCGCGAATGGACGATCAGGGTCTGCATCCACCCCTTCTGCCAGCGCACCCGCTGCCTGAACCAGTTGCCCAGCTCATAGGGCGCTTCCTCGAGCGTGTCCGAATCGAGCGCTTTCACCCGGTAGCCGAAGCGCGCCAGGCGAATCCCGAGATCCGCGTCCTCAGTCACGTTCCACTCGTCCCACGCTCCGACCCCGACCAGGGAGCCGATGCGAAAATGGTTCGAGGTCCCGCCGAGCGGGACCGGCAGGTTGAGCGCGCACAAGCCGGGATTGATCACATCGAAAAGGATCGCGTACTCGACCGCGAACACCTTGGAGAGCCAGGATTCGCCGTGATTGCGGATGGCGAGCCGGGCCTGGAGGCAATCGAGATCCCTGTCGGCGGCGAAGCGGGCGGCGGCGAGGCGCAACTGGTCGGGGGCGGGGATGTCCTCAGCGTCGTAGACGACGACGAAGTCTCCGCGCGCGCTGGATAAGGCGATATTGAGCGCGCGCGGCTTGGTTTGCGGCGCGCCGCCCGGCGCGACGATCACCTCGTAGCGCGCGGGCAGGCGCAATTCGATGATTCGCCCCAGGGTTTCGAGGTCGCGCTGCTCGACGACGAGCTTGATGTCGAGTTTGCTCTTGGGATAGTCGAACGCGTCGATGGCCTTGACGAGGTCCTTGACGACGCTCGCCTCGCGATAGAGCGCGACCACCACCGTGTAGGTGGGAAGCTCGTCATCGGCGAGCTCGTCGGGATGAATTTCGGCCCGGTTCGCGACCGCCGCCATCGACCGAAGCATGACGGACGCCGAAAAGATGAGCCAGAGCACGCCCGACGAAACCGCCTCGAGCGCGCCGAAATCCATGAACCCGAGGAAAAGCGTCGCGACCGCCGCCGCCCCCAGCACGGCGATTTGCAAGCCGTTCATTCCGACCCGCGCGGCGAGGCTCGCTGGCAGGCGGCCAAGCGCGACATTGAGCAGCTCCTCGCCGCGGCGCGCGCGCACGAGGCTGGCGAAGCGCTGCGGCGAAGTCAGCGCGAAAGACCCCGAGCGGATCGCGCCCGAGAGCGTCGCTTCGATGAGCTTGGGCACGAACTCGGCGCGCGGCGCGACTACGAACCTGGGACCGGCGCTCCGCGGCTCGAGCGGCGCGACGCCGCAGCGCAATCCCTTGACCGCGTCGAAGGCTCCCGCCAGAGGCGGGTCGCCGCAATAATAGGAGCAGCCGAGATGGCTGGCGAGGCTGCGATAATAGGCTTCCTCGGCTATTCTCCCTTCGTTCAGCAGGCAGTCGACCGGCCGGACCCCCCGCGGCGCCGCAGTGAGGGCATTGAGCAGCGGTTCAGGCGAAAACCCTTCCGCGGCAAGGAAAGCCAGTTCCGGCGGAAGCGGCGCGACAGGCTCGGCCCGCGGGTGGCCCGGCGGGTGAGCGCGGTCGCGCGGCCGCTCAGCGCCTTCATGCGACGCGAGCTCGACACGGTGAACGCGCTCCCTTGGGTTCCCCGCCATGGCCCCCAGCGTCTCGATCGACCCCCCGCGGCGCCGCCTTCCTTCAGCGAATTGGCGATGCGCGCGGCAACCGCGGATAGTAGGCACAACTTTTCACTGTTGTCTTGAAAAATCTTAACCGCGCGGCGATGTTTTTGTACAACCGCAAGCGTGTGGCCTGCCGCTCTATCCGCCGCGGCGGACAGGCGCGGCGGAGGCGGCCGACGAGGAAGGGGCGGCCGACTTAGCGTTCAGCGCCCGCCGCGGCGGCCCGGCGATCGGGCGCCGGCGCCTTGGCCGTCTCGAACCGCCGTTTCATGCGCAGGAACCGCTTCTCGAACAGTTCGTAGCTGAGATACGCGATCGCGAGCGAAGCGGACATGCCGAGCGCGGCCTGCAGCGCCACCGCCGCCAGGTGAGAGCCGAGCCAGTTGGCCAGCGTAAGGTCGGTGCGGTTGGAGGTCAGATAGTACGAGATGAAATGATGGTAGACGTAGAGGCCGTAGCTATAGGTGCCCAGGAACACCATGGCGCGGCTGCGGAAGAAACGTGAGGTTCCCGACCGCTCCGGCGCGATGAGCGCCCATAGCATCAGGCAAGCCAGCAGCAGCAGAATCAGCGCCGCCCGGACCGGCAAGATCATCTCGAGCCCCTCCCGCGACACGAGGCGCGTCCAGACGAAGGTCGCCGCGGTGAGGCCCCCGATCGCCGCCGCCGTGAGCGGCAGGGCCCGCGTCAGCCGCTCGAGACCACCGGGCTGGCGCGCCATGACCGCGATGAAGCCGCCGAGCGCCAGGCCATCCAGCCTGAACGGGGTCAGGGTGTAGGTGGTCCACCAGCTCAGGCCCATGAGCGATCCGGTCAGGCGGGCCAGCATCGCGCCCAACGCGAGCGTGAGGCTCACGGCGATGAGCGCGCGCGGCCGGCGCGCCAGGGCGAACACCACCAGCGGCCAGAAGAGGTAGAAGTGCTCCTCGATGGCCAGCGACCAGAAATGGTCGAGATAGGAGAAAGACCACTGGCCGTTCAAGGCAATGTAGACGTTGACCGCATAGAGCCAGGCCCACCCCTGGCGCTCCACCAGATAGTCGAGCGTCGGGCCCCTGAGGAGCGGGATCAGGGGCGCGACGAAAAATACGAGCGCCAGCACGCCGTAATAGAGCGGGAAAATGCGCAGCACGCGCCGCATGTAGAAATTGCGGAAGTAGTAAGGGTCATTGCGGGCGTCGTAGAGAATGCCGGTGATCAGGAACCCGGACAGGACGAAAAACAATTCGACGCCGTACGACCCGTAGTTGGTCACGCCCACGATGACGTCTTCAATCCGGTCGGCCGGTGGCACGCCGCCGATGAAGTGGAGAGCCATGACCATCAGGATGGCGAGGCCCCGCACGCCATCCAGCGCCGGCATGTGCCCCCGCCGCATCGGGCCCGCGCTCGCGCCGGCCCGGGCCGGGGCGAGCGCGGGTGAAATCGCGATTGGCTTTCCGGGCATGGAGACCCGGTCGACCTCCGGGCGGATGGTCACGACAGCCCGGCGCGCGGTTGAGCGCGTGCGCCTGGGGGCGGCCTACGGCCCAGTCTCTTCAAGCCGCGCGCCGCCCGTCTCAGCGGGATGGGCCGGCCATACCGGCCGATCTCCGCGGCGAGGATGACGAACATCACCCACAGAAATTCGTAGCCGCGCATCCACAGGCTTTCGAGAAAATTGTAGACGATAACGTACAGGGCAAGTGAAAGCACAAGCCACGCCCGGGCCGGGGCGCGGTCCGCCATCCGCCCCACGCCATGGAGCGTCGCCAGAATGAAGCTGATCAGCAAGGCAAATCCAACATAGCCCAGCTCCAGCTTCGTATCGACATAGCCGCTGTGCCCGTCGGGCATCTGCTTGACCCAGCCGGGCGCATCGGTGACGCTGGGCGCGTCCGGTCCCGCAAGCCAGAAGCTTTGGTATCCCCAGCCCAGCAGCGGATGGCGCGCGATCTCGGTGTTGGCGAAATCCCAAATAACGGTGCGGCCGGTCAAGCTCGAATCGCCGTACAGCATGTAGGACAGGCGCGGGAGACCGAAGTGGGATACGCTTGACAATACGATGAAGCAAAGCGGCACGGACAATAAGATTACGGCCGGTGATAGACGGGTTACCCTCCTGATCAGCAATGTCAGTCCAGCCGCCAGCGGAACAAGAAGCGCAAGCCCAAACGCTGTTTTGGAATTGGCCCAGAACAGCAACCACGTGGCCACGACGAGAATAACGGCCCCGAAAACCCGCCGCCAGCCGGAATAGAGCATTTCGTGAAGCGCCAGCAGGAACGGGATCGCCGCGAATTCCCCCAGATAATTCTTGCCCATGAAAAACCCCGGATAGCCCTTGAGCGCCGCGACGATGGAGGGGGAGTTTTCAAATACGAAAGCGACGTTCAGGATCGCGGCGGGCGCGAAGCACCACAGAAACAGGCCGCGCAGGATATCCGACCCCGGCGCCGCCAACAGAGTAGGCAGAACAATGCATGTAACGATCATCGCCTGCTGGGCAAATCGGGCCAACGAGAGACCGGGATTGAAAGCCCACAGAACGCTTGCTCCAGCAAAGGCGAGATAGGCGAAAAGGCAGATGAGGTGGGAGGGGAAAGGCCTGGGAAGCCGGGAATGGTTCCGCAGCGCGCTCACGACGGAAATCGCCGCCATCACCGGCCAGAATATCTTCGTGTCAATGCGGTCCTCATACGGAGGCAGCTTAAGAAGCGTGTATTCCAATGGCGAAACGATCGTGGCGAAGATGCAAGCCAGGATCGGGATGAGGGCGAATCTGTCGATCATCGGCCTGGAGCGGCTCAAAGGGGCAGGGCTTTGGCGCCCGCCGGTGCTCGGGGCGCGGTCAGTCTGCGATGGCGCGAAATAAACGTCCTGGCTCATTGTACCGGCTTATACTGTCGTGGTTTAAGTTTTCCCATGGGTCTCTTTCAGGTCCCTCTCGTATGGCTGACGTCTCCAGCCTCGTTGACCAGTCCTGCGGGCGCCATGGACAAATTCTGCTGAACGCAGGCCTGACAATGCGGAACCGAGGCGATCTGACAGGACAAGGATGGCGAATTTACGCGCCGAAATCAACAGCCGCGCAACGAGGAACCGCACGTCGCCGCGCGGCGCCGGCGCTGGCCCTCCGCTCCGACCCATCGGCGCCTCAAGGCTGCGTGAACGGCGTTCCGGCGTCGTAGCGCGCCTTGGCGGGCAATCCACTGCATTTGCCGCCGCAGCCCGAGAGCACCGGCGGCGATCCGGCCGGCACGACCCACGGCCACGCATATCCGCTCCCGGCATTG
>DATNBG010000298.1:0-3162 GCA_035572075.1 Roseiarcus sp.
TCGACTGATGGCCGACTCGATCCCCGCGCCGTTAAGATATTTTCCACAACGCCAATGGCTCCGGCCGACCACCGCAGAATTGACCATTCATGCGGCTTCTCGTGGGGTCTGTGGATTCCGGCAGACTCTTCAAGCACTTCGCCACCGCAAAGGAACGTTGCGGGCGGACTCGGGCTGGCTATATTCGATTCAGCAAGTGATTCGCCCCGGCCGAGTCAATCGGCCGCGATAAGGGCAGTCGCTTCGGGGGACTCCGCGTCACAGTCATCGGTTCCCGGCCAGCGTGCCGTAGTGCGTCGCGTGAGCGCGTGATTGGCGCGTGGGCCAATCACTTCCAGCGACCTAAATCGGAGACGGCATGCCGCAAATCGCGCTCTCGGAGCACCCACGGACGAATCCGCTCGACGTGGTCGAACGCATCGCCGCGATCAACGATTGGTCGTTCGAGCGCGCCGGTGAAGACGAGATCACCATGATGGTGCGCGGCAAGTGGAGCGACTACCAGGTCTCGTTCACTTGGATGCACGACATCGAAGCGCTGCATCTCGCCTGCGCGTTCGACCTCAAGGTGCCGGACCGGCGGTGCAACGAGGTGCAGCGGCTCATCGCCATGGTGAACGAGCAATTGTGGATCGGCCACTTCGACCTGTGGACCCACGATGGCCTGATCATGTTCCGACACGCCCTGGTCCTGGCCGGTGGTGTCGAGGCGACGAGTCAGCAATGCCAGGCGATGCTCTCCAGCGCATTGGAAGGCTGTGAAGGCTATTTTCCCGCTTTCCAGTTCGTGGTCTGGGCCGGCAAACCCGCGCGCGAGGCGCTCGACGCCGCCATCTTCGAGACCTCGGGCGAAGCCTAGGCCGCCTCCTCCACAATTCGGCTTGTCATGCCCTGCGAAAGCGGGGCATCCATGAGACCTTGCCGGCCGCCGGCAACGTCGGTGCTAATGGACCGTCCGCTCGCGCGGGCAATGACATCCGAGATCATCATGGCCAAATCGACCACGCGCACGAACTCCCTCGCCTCCATCCCGGGCACGGTTGTGCTCATCGGCGCGGGCAAGATGGGCGGCGCATTGCTCGACGGCTGGCTGAGCCGCAAGCTCTCCCCCAAAAAAGTGGTGGTGATCGAGCTGACCCCCTCAAAGTCGATCAAGGCACTGGCGCGGCGCGGCGTACGTATCAATCCCAAAGGCTCGATCGGAAAGGTGGCCGCGATGGTGCTTGCGGTTAAACCGCAAACGGCTCCCGACGCACTACCGTCACTTGCCACGCTCGCCAATCCCAAGACCGTTGTCGTCTCGATCATGGCCGGACGCACCCTGGGGTTTCTCTCAACCTATTTCCCCGATGGCGCCATCGTTCGCGCCATGCCGAACACGCCGGCGGCCATCGGCCGCGGCATCACCGTCGCGGTCGGCAATCGCCGCGTCACCGCGCCCACGCGAAAACTCGCGCACAGTCTGTTGGCGGCCACCGGTTCGGTCGAATGGGCCGACAACGAAAGCCTCATGGATGCCGTCACGGCGGTGTCGGGCTCGGGGCCGGCGTATGTCTTCCTGCTGGCCGAAGCGATGGCGCAGGCTGGGATTGCCGCAGGATTGTCCCCGGCGCTTGCGGAAAAGCTCGCGCGGGAAACTGTGGCGGGCTCGGGCGAACTGTTGCACCGTTCCGACCTGCCTGCGGCGACATTGCGCCAGAACGTCACCTCGCCGGGCGGCACCACCGCCGCCGCGCTCGCCGTGCTTCAGGGCCCCGGCGGGCTCGACGATCTCATGGCGCGAGCGACCGCCGCCGCCCGCGCCCGCGCTGCGGAGATGGCGGGGTAGGGGCTTCCTTGGCGGACGGCGGTGAAGCGCCTACATTGTTTTAAGAAATCGGCATTCGAGGAGGGCGCTCATGGCGACGAGACCGAAACACGAGGCGAAATCGGCGCCGCCGTCCGACACGCGCGGCCGAATCGTCGACGCCCTGATGACGCTCGCGGCGGAGCGGCGTTTCGAGGACATCTCGATCAGCGACATCGCTAAAGCCGCGGGAGTCACCCTGGCCGATTTCCGCGACGCCTTCCCCTCCAAGGGCGCGGTTCTGGCCGGCTTCTCGCGCCGGATCGACCGCGCCGTGCTGGAGCAGGAGACAGGCGAGCTTGCGGATGAAAGCCCGCGCGAGCGCCTGTTCGACGTTCTCATGAAGAGGCTCGAGGCGATGACGCCCTATCGCGATGGCGTTCGCGAGGCGGTCGCATGGGTGAGGCGCACGCCGGCCGCGGCGCTGGCGATGAACCAGATCGCGATGAACTCCATGCGCTTCATGCTCGAAGCCGCCGGGATCGAAGCGCAGGGCGCCGCCGGCGCGGTCAAGCTCCAGGGGCTCACGCTCGCCTGGGGACGCGTCCTTCAGGTTTGGCTGGACGACGACGAACCAGGTCTGTCCAGGACGATGGCGGAACTCGACCGCGTCCTGACCCGCGGCGAACGGGCGGCGGCGGGCGTCGACCGGCTGAGCGCGCTCATCAGCCCCTTCACCGGGCTCGCGCAGGCGGCCTTCGAGGCTGGCCGCAGGGCGCGGCGAAGCGGAAGCCGCGCGCCGCGCAAGGACGGCCACGGCGACGAGGGCGCGACCGCTCTCTAAGCGCCTGAACGCGCATCCGGGGAGCGGCGGCCTGATCATTCATCCTGAAATCCTCTGGGCGCTGACCGGGTTCGCCTTCGTCGCCGGGATCACGCCCGGGCCGAACAACCTGATGCTGATGACATCGGGGGTGAAATACGGCGCCGCGCGCACGCTGCCCCATTTGGCTGGCGTGATCCTCGGCTTTGCGCTGATGGTCGCCCTCGTCGGGCTCGGGCTCGACATCCTCTTCGAGCGCTTTCCGAAGATCCTGCCGGTCATGCGGATCGCCGGCTCGATCTACATGGTGTGGCTTGCGCTCAGGATCGCGCTCGCCAAGCCGATCGGCGAGGCCGAGGGAGGCGGACGCCCGATCGGCTTCCTCGCCGCGGCCGGCTTTCAATGGGTCAACCCCAAGGCCTGGGTGATGGCGCTGAGCGCGCTCGCGACCTATGCCGGCGTCGTCGACGGCTACATGAGGAGCGTGCTGTTCATCGCCGCGATGTGCGGCCTGATGGCGATCCCGTGCAGCGGCGCCTGGATGGCGTTCGGC
>DATNBG010000299.1:0-17246 GCA_035572075.1 Roseiarcus sp.
CGAAGCCGATTTCGGTCGCCAAGTTCTTCGAGACGCTCGACCGCTTTCTCGGGCCGGGCGCTGGGCCCTGAGAGCCTGCGGGCCTCAGTCGGGGTCACCGGGGACGCCCGTGTAATCCGCGAGGCTTGTGCGGCGCAACGATCGAAACCGTCATTCCGAGCAGCGAAGCGACGAAACAATCCAGGGCGGCTCGGCGCCCGACGAACCCCTGGATTGCTTCCCCCCGGACTTGATCCGGGGGGTCGCTCGCAATGACGGTTTGGGGTCGATGCCCCTCAAGCAACGCCAAGCTCCGCTTTAATGGCCGCAAGGTCCCGCTCGGCCCGCTCGATGTCGAACGGCTCGGGCTCATTCGCCGCGAGCGCCGCATTGGCGCGACGCAGCGACGCGCCGGAAAGCTGCGGCGTGGCGGAGGCCACGGCGCGAGCCTCCTCGAGGTCGCCGTTGCAATGGAGCACGATGTCGAGCCCCGCCTCGATCACCCTGGCTGCGCGCTCGTCGAACGGGCCTTTCAGCGCCTTCATCGACAGATCGTCGCTCATGATGAGGCCGTCGAACCCGATTTCCCCGCGCATGACCTCCTGAACGACGATCGGCGACATGGTCGCCGGACGCAGGGAATCGATCGCGGTGAAGAGAAGATGCGCGCTCATCGCCATGGGCAGGTCTTTCACCGCGGCGAAGGGCTTGAAGTCGCGCTCAAGCTCGCCGCGCGGCGCGTCGACGACGGGCAGTTCGTGATGGCTGTCGACGCGCGCCCGGCCGTGCCCGGGCATGTGCTTGATGACCGGCTTGACCCCGCCAGCCAGCAACCCCTCGGCGATCGCCCGGCCCATCGCCGCGACGCGCTCGGGCCGAGCGGAGAACGCCCGCGAGCCGATGGCCGCATGGGTTCCCGCATCCGCGACATCGAGCACCGGCGCGCAGTCGATCGTGATCCCGACTTCGCTGAGATCGTGAGCGATGAGGCGGGCGACGAGGCGCGCGGCGGCCTCGGCCCGAGCCGGCTCAAGCCCAGCCTCGATCGCGGCCGCCGCGGGATAGGCGCGCCAGCGGGGCGGCCCCATCCGCTGAACCCGTCCGCCCTCCTGGTCGATCAGGACAGGCGCGTCGGGGCGCCCGACGCAGTCCCGGAACGATCGCGTAAGCTCGCGCAATTGATCGCGATCGGCGACGTTGCGTTTGAAGAGGATCAGGCCCCAGGGGTCCTGCTCCCGAAGGAAGGCGCGCTCGTCCTCGTTGAGGGCGAGCCCGGCGCAGCCGCAGATGAAGGCCTTGGGCATCCGCGCTCAGAAAGCGCAGGACGGCGGGCGCGCGCCTATTTGGCGATGAAGCACTGCGCGCCCTCGCCTTTCAGGCGGGCGCAGAGCTTGGCGGCCTCCGCCTTGGTGAGGCCAACCACGCGCAGGCGGTAGATCGTCTCGCCCTTCACCGTGGCCTTGTGGACGCCGATGGGAGAACCGTTGAGTTCGGCGCTGTATTTGGCGGTCAGCCGGGCGAGTTCGCTATTCGCTTCCGCCTCCGATCTGGGCGCGGCGAGTTGAACGGCCCATCCCCCCGTCGCGGCTTTCGCGTCGACAGGCGGCTCAGCGATCGCGCCGGTGGTCTCGGACGCGTCAGCGACTTCTCCCGTCTTGGGCTTCTTCGCGGCCTTCTCCGGTTTCGCCGCGGCGGCGTTCCGCGGCGGTTCGCGGGGCGTCTCGGCGGTCGGCTCGGGCGCGGTGGTGTCGGTCTTGCCGACCACGACCCGGGCCGGCGATTTCGCCGAAGGGTTGGCGGGCAAATCAAGCTTGGGGGTCGACGGCTCCGCGGCGCCGGCCGCCTCGCTCGCCGTCTTGGGCGCCGGATTCGCCGGCGCCTCCGCCGCCCCGCTTGCCGGCTGCGCGGCGCTGGCCGGCTGGTCGGGAGGATTGGCCTCTGCGATCGGCGTTCCGTCCGGCCGCAAGGAAACGGTGCGCACCGGCTTGGGGGCGGGAAATTCCGACGTCATGGCGGGCGGCTGCGGCGCGGGCGGCGCGATGAGCGGGGTATTGACGGGGGCGGCGAGCGAGGCCGCCTCCGCCGCGCTCCCTGGCGGCGGCGCGGCCTGATCCGCGGCGGCCGGCGGGTTGGGCGTCGCCGCAGGGGGATTGGCCGCAGGAGGATTGGCCGGAGGCGGATTGTCGAGCGCGGCCTGCGCGCTCAAATCGACCGGCTGCTCCTCGGAATCGACGAGTTTGACGGCGCCCGGCTTGACAGTGTTGTTGAGCAACGAAGCGCCGGCGTCGGTGGAGGCGGCGGCGGTCTGGTCGCTGGGCGGCGTCACCTTGATCGGCCCCTGAGCCGCCGCGATGAACGGAGGGGCCGTCTTGAAGCCCGGCGACCCGCTCCTGAGCACGAAGACGGCGCCGATCATCGCGAGACCCGCGAGCGCCAGCGCGGACACCCCCGCCTTCCAGCGCAGGGACCGGCGCTCCCCGGCCGGCTCGGCCGCAGAGTCGCCGCCGGGATGATGGGCGTCGAACGCGTAATCCTGCCGCGCCTCGCGCTCGGCCTCCGAGGCGCCGGGAGCGAGGTCTTCGACCTCTTCCTCGATCGTTGGCCGCGGTGCGCCTTGCTCGAGCGGGGTCGCCGCGTGCGCGGGCGGAGCGGCCATCTCGGCGCGCGGCCTCGACGGCGCCTCGCCGTTCGCGATCCCCATTTGCGCGAACTCGACCAGACGGGCCAGCTCCGCCAGGGGATCTTCGGCCCTCGCCTGCCCCCCGCCCGCGGCGCGCAGGCGACGCTCGAATTCGTCGAGGTTGATCTCGTCGGCCGCACGGGGCCCGGAAGCGCTCATATCGTCCTCATTCGCCGCGGGCCATCCTTAAAAACGCGTCAGAGGCGCGCCGCCCGGATGACTTCCGCTAGCGCATTTCCTCGGGCGCGCTAACCCCCAAAATTGACAATGCGGAGGCCAAAACAAGGCTGACGCCCGCGACCAGAGCCAATCTCGAATAGGATAGGTTTCGTTCATTTTCGTTAACGAAGCGCAAACCGGGCGTATCCTTTCCCCGGTTCCAGTGAGCATGGAACCGGGTCGCCAGATCGTGGGCGAAGAAGGCGATCCGGTGCGGTTCGTGCGCCTCCGCGGCCTGCCCGATAGCCCGCGGGTACTGCGCAAGCGCCCGCAACACGTCGCGCTCCCCTTCGTCGGCGAGCGGCGTGAGATCGGCTTCCGCCAGCGCCCTTGGCTCGAGATCGAAGTCCGGAAAGACCGCCTTGCCTTGCCTCAAGACGCTGCGGGCGCGCGCATGCGCGTATTGAACGTAGAAAACGGGATTGTCCTGGCTCTGCTCGATCACCTTCGCGAGGTCGAAGTCGAGCGGCGCGTCATTCTTGCGCATCAGCATGATGAACCGGACCGCGTCGGCGCCGACCTCGTCCACGACTTCACGTAAGGTCACGAACTCCCCGGACCGTTTCGACATTTTGACCGGCTGGCCGGCCCGCATGAGCCGCACGAGCTGGCAAAGCCTGACCTCGAGCCTGGCCTTGCCCCCGGACAGGGCGGCGACGGCGGCCTGCATCCGCTTGACATAGCCCGCGTGATCGGCGCCCCACACGTCGATCAGGGTTCGGAAACCGCGATCGATCTTCGTCTTGTGATAGGCGATGTCGCTGGCGAAATAGGTGTAAGCGCCGTCGGACTTGATCAGCGGCCGGTCGACGTCGTCGCCGAAACCGGTCGAACGGAACAGGGTCTGGTCGCGATCCTCCCAATCGTCCGCCGGGGCGCCCTTGGGCGGGGGCAGACGGCCCTGGTAGACCAGACCCTTCGCCCGCAACCATTCGATCGTCTCGGCGACCCTGTCCTCGCCGCCGTCGGCGCCGGTCAGCGCCCGCTCGGACGCGAAGACCTCGTGGGTGATGTTGAGCGCGGCGAGATCGTCGCGGATGACGCCGATCATCGCCTCGATGGCGCGGGCGCGGACCAGAGGCAGCCATTCCGCCTCGGGCCTGTTCTGGAGCGAGGCGCCGAATTCGCGGGCGAGGGCATCGCCGACCGGCTTCAGATAGTCGCCGGGATAGAGGCCCTCGGGGATCGGGCCGATCGCGTCGCCGAGGGCCTCGCGATAGCGCAGATAGGCCGAGCGCGCCAGCACGTCGACCTGGCCGCCCGCGTCGTTGACGTAATATTCGCGCGTCGCCTCGCGGCCGGAGAAGATCAGCAGGCTCGCGAGCGCGTCGCCGAACACCGCGCCGCGCGCATGGCCGACATGCATCGGCCCGGTCGGATTGGCGCTCACATATTCGACGTTGACCGGCGGCTCCCCGCTTCGAGCGCCCGCTCCGAAGCGCGTCCCTTGGATGAGAACCGTCTTCAGGACCTTGTGGTAAACCTCTGGCCTTAGAACGATATTGATGAAGCCAGGTCCTGCGGCTTCGGCGCTGAGCACGTCCGATTCGCGCTTGAGATCCGCAGCCAGCCCATCCGCCAAAGCGCGGGCGTTCGAGCCCGCCTGCTTGGCCTCCCGGGCGTAGACCATGGCCGCGTTGGTCGAAAGGTCGCCATGGGCGGCCTCGCGCGGCGGTTCGACGACGAAGCGGCCAAGATCGAGGCCGGGCGGCAGGTCTCCCGCCGCGATCCGCTTTCGGAGGAGGTCAGCAATGAGGGTCTGGAAATACTCGAAAAGGTTCATTCTGCCCGCCGAGACGGAGAGCCGGTTCCTGGGCGCCGATTCCGTCATGGCCGGGCTTGTCCCGGCCATCCACGTGGTGATGCCGGGAGACCGTTTCCGCCTTCAAAGTCTGACCGGCGCCCCATTGACAACGCAGCGTTCGACGATGATCGCGGAAATTTGTGATTCTTCCGTGCGCGGAACCGCGTGGATGGCCGGACAAGCCCGGCCATGACGCGACCCGACGCGCCTCTATCGCAAGTCGAAAGCGGCGTCAAAAAGGCGGACGCGCTCGGCGGCCGCGAACCGGTCGGTCAGGCCGGCGATATCGTCCGCCGCCGTTCCCGCGCGCTCCCCCCAGGCCGCAAACAGGCGCCGCCGCGCCGCGCGCCCCACCGGCCACGCCGAAGCGGCCAAGCCATCCCGCCGAATCCGATGAGCGTCAGAGTCCAGGTCGAGGGTTCCGGGACGGCTCCCGCGAGCCCGATGTTGAGCGTTGCGTGCTGCGGGACCCACTCGCCGCCATTGTCCGCCCAGAAAGAAAGCTCGTCCAAGAACGGGAACGCCTGCGAGCCATCGCCGATAAAGGCGCACCATCCGCCAGCAACCAGCTCGCATACGCCGGTCATCGGCTCGGCCGGCGGCTCTCCGCCCGGCCCTGCGCTCAGCGTGAAATCGGACGCCTCGATGAAAAAGTTCTGGGTGATGTCGGCTCGCGCCGCAGCCGTCATCGCCGCCAAGGCCGCGGCGGCGGCCAGCATTTTGACGATCATCGCGCTCCTCCCCGCTCGCCTTGCCGGACGCCCGGTCGATACGCATTCCACGGATTGCGTCGAGCCTATTGTGACGTCCGTAGCCGCGCAAGGCGCAAAGGCCTGAGGCGGCGGGCGACTCGGGGGCGCAATGGGGTCGGCGGGGTCGCCGACCCGCCCTACAACGGGTCCGAAGCGCCGCCAAAAAGCCGAGCGTGCTCGGCGACGGCGAACCGGTCGGTCATGCCGGCGATATAGTCCGCGACCGCCCGCGCGCGCTGATCGCCCGCCTTGGCGGCCCACTCGGGCGGCATCAAGGACGGGTCGGCGAAATAGGCCTTGAACAGGCGACGCAAGATCGCATCCGCCCGGTCGCGGACCTTGCGGACCTCGGGATGCCGGTACATGCGGGCGAAGAGAAACGCCTTGATGGCGCGGTCCGCCGCTTCCATTCGTGGCGAATGGCCGATCAGCGCCCGCCCTGCGGCGGCGACCGCCTCGGGGCTCGCGACCCTCGCTCCCGCGATCCGACGGCCGCTTTCCTCGATTGCGTCCTCGATGAACCGGGTGATGACGCGCCGGGTGACTTCGTGGATCGCGCGCGCCGTCTCGAGCCCCGGGTGGAGATCGTCGATTTCGGCCATGAGACCGTCGATGAAGGGGATGGCGCGAAGCTCGGCGAGCGGGAACAGGCCCGCTCGCAGGCCGTCGTCGATGTCGTGCGCGTCGTAGGCGATATCGTCGGCGATCGCAGCCGCTTGCGCCTCGAGGCTCGCATGCAGGCTCAGGTCCAGCGGCTGGATCCTGTCGTAAGCGAGGATCGCCGCCGGAACCCCTCGCGCCCGGTAGCGCTCGGTCGGTCCGCCTGAGGCCTCGATCAGCGGCCCGTTGTGCTTGACGAGCCCGGCGAGCGTCGGCTGGGTCAGGTTGAGCCCGTCGAAGCCGGCGTAATGGCGCTCGAGCTCGGTGACGATGCGGAAGGCCTGGCTGTTGTGGTCGAAGCCGCCGTGGGGGCCCATGCAGGCGTCGAGCGCGTCCTCGCCGGTGTGCCCGAAGGGCGTATGGCCGAGGTCGTGGCCGAGCGCGACCGCTTCGGCGAGGTCGTCGTCGAGCTTGAGCGCCCGGGCGAGCGCGCGCGCGATCTGCGCGACCTCGATGGTGTGGGTGAGCCGGGTGCGGAAATGATCGCTCTCGGGATCGACGAACACCTGGGCCTTGTGGGCGAGGCGGCGGAAGGCGGTCGAATGGACGATGCGGTCGCGGTCCCTCTGGAACTCGGTGCGCGTCGCGGACGGCGGCTCGGGGATGAGGCGCGCCGCGCGGGCCGCGTCGGCGGCGTAGGGAGCGCGCGGGAGCCCGCCATCGTCCGCGTTTCGCCGCCTCGACATTGCGCTCTCCGCCCGGCCTCCATATGTTGAACCGCGCAGAGTCTTGACGGCGCCGGCCCGGCGGCGCAAGCGATTAAAGGCCAATGTCATGAATGAAGCCGTCTCTCCGGCGCTTCA
The DNA here is from genome assembly GCA_035572075.1 of Roseiarcus sp. Lineage (GTDB taxonomy): Bacteria > Pseudomonadota > Alphaproteobacteria > Rhizobiales > Beijerinckiaceae > Roseiarcus. The sequence goes on from DATNBG010000299.1 coordinate 6,898, forward strand.
GGGGATCACGATCAGCGAGAGCGCGGCCCGGCGGCTCAACGCCATCCTCAAGGGCGATGAAGGGGCGGCCTTGCGCATCTCGGTCAAGGGCGGCGGCTGCTCCGGCTTCCAGTATTCCTTCGACGTCGAAAAGAGTAGGGCCGAGGACGACGTGGCGGTCACCCGCGACGGCGCGACTGTGCTGGTCGACCCGGTCTCGCTCGAAATGCTCAACGGCGCCGAGCTCGATTTCGTCGACGACCTGATGGGCCAGTCGTTCAGGGTGAAGAACCCGAACGCGGTCGCCTCCTGCGGCTGCGGGGTGAGCTTCTCGGTCTAAGGGTCGGCTCGATCGTTCGGACGCGGCGCCGCGGCGCGGCGCCCTACCCCGCGGCGGCGTATTCGTAGATGTCCTCCTCCTGGGCGTTGTGAATCCGCGCAATGGTCTCGATGGATTCGATGATTCTCTGCCCGTCGCGCAACAGAAGCGAATCCGCGTCTCCTTCCGCGAGGCCTTCGGACAAGCGCGACAGGAGATGGGCGAGGTGGAGGAGTTCGCGATGCACGCGGCTCATCGCCGCCAACCCGTAGCCGCTCGAGAGCGACTTGCGCAGTCGCGGATAGACCAGCGTTTCATCGATTCTTTCGTGAGCCACAATGGTGTTTGCGACAATCGCGTTCGCCTCCCGGATCATGGCGGCCCCGTCGGAGGCCGAAGCGTCCTCCAGCGCATCGGCGATGTCGCGCAGGCGGTCGAGGCTCTTCTCGATGCCCCGGTGCTCGTCGCGAAGCGCCTCGGCGTCGCTCGCCGCCATGCTCCTTCGCCGCCGGCCCCGGCCGGAGCCCAGCGCGCGCAAGGCGTTGAGGATGACGGCGACGTCGATGGCCTCCTGGGTCAGCGCGCCTTCGACCGGCGCGAGCCAGCCTAGGGCGGCGGCGATCATCGCCACCCCCGACATGGCCATTCCCGCGGCCATGCTCTGAAACGCAATGCCGTTCGTCCGGCGGGCGATCCCGACCGCCTCCGAAACGCGATCGAGCCGGTCGACGAGAATGACGACATCCGCCGCCTCGGACGAGGCGCTCGCCCCGCGCGCGCCCATCGCCGCGCCGACATGGGCCGCCGCGAGCGCGGGGGCGTCGTTGATTCCGTCGCCCACCATTAAGGTCGGGCTTAGCGCCTGCTCGACCGCGACCGCCTCGACCTTGTCGGCGGGGTCGCGCTCGGAAAGCACCGCGTCGAGGTCGAGCGCGGCGCCGATGGCCTCGGCGGTCTCGGCGCGGTCGCCGGTGACCATGATGATCCGCGACACGCCGGAAGCGCGCAGGGACTGGATCGCCCGCGGGGCCTCGCGCCGCAATTCGTCGGCCAGCAAAATCGCTCCGGCCGGCGCTCCATCGACGGCCACGAACACCGTCAGCGCCGAGTGGAGCGAGGCGCGGCGAAGCGTTCGCCTGGACCACGCGCTCGCGGGTGGAGAAGCGAAAACGAAGTCATGCGAGCCGGCGCGAACCCGGCGCCCTTCGACCACGCCGGCGACGCCCGACCCCATGGCCTCGCGGACATCGCTTGCGGCGCCGATCGGCAATTGGCGCTCGCGCGCCGCCGCGACGATCGCGGCGGCGACGACATGCTGGGAAGCCTGTTCGACGGAGGCGGCGAGACGCAGCGCCTCGTCGGCGCCAAATCCCGGCGCCGTTTCGATCTCGATGAGCCGCGCGCCGCCGACGGTGAGCGTGCCCGTCTTGTCGAAAATGACGGTGCGGGCCTGCGCGAGCCCCTCGAGCGCCGCGCCCCCTTTCATGAGAACGCCCTGCCTCGCCGCCCGCGCCACTCCGGCGATATAGGCGACCGGGGCGGCGAGAATGAGCGGACAGGGCGTCGCCGCCACCATGACCGCGAGCGCCCGGACCGGATCGCCGGAGATCAACCAGGCAATTCCCGCAAGGCCGAGCGAGACGGGCAGCAGCAGGAGCGCGAACCGGTCGGCGAGCCGGATCGTCGGAGACTTCGCCGTCTGGGCCGCCGTCGCCATGCGAACGATGCCGGCGTAGGTGCTCTCGCCTTCCCTCGCCGTCGCCTCCATCGAGAAGGTTCCCCCGGCGTTGACCGCCCCGCTGCGGATCGCCTCGCCCCGATGCTTGCCGACCGGGATCGGCTCTCCCGTAAGCGCCGCCTCATCGAGCATCGCATCCGCGTCCGCCAACACCCCGTCCACGGGAACGACCTCGCCCGCGCGCACGAGGAGCGTGTCGCCTAGCGCGACCTCGCCGACCGGGACGTCCTCGATCTGGCCGAGATTGTCGCGATGGGCGACCCGGGGCGCGCGATCGACGAGCGCCTTGAGGTCGCGCTCGGCGCGGGAGAGCGCGAAATCCTCGAGCATCGTGCCGCCCGCGTACATGACAGCAACCACGATCGCGGCCAGGTTGTGCCCAAGCACGAGCGCGCCGGTCATCGACAGGAGCGCGATGACGTCGACCCCGGCGCGGCCGGCCAGGAGATCGCGGACGATCGAAACGAGCAAGCCGAGGGCGACGGGAATCGACCCGGCCGCCCACGCCCACTGGGCCAGCGCCTGCTCGCCAAGGGCCCAAAGAATCGCGCCCGCCGCCAATCCGCCGAGCGCGATCGCGATCAGGGTCCGGTGGAGGATTCGGTCGAAGGCGACGCTCATCGGTTCCATGCCCTGCGTTTCACGCCTCGCGCGTTCCGCGGAGGCGCGAGGCGCGCATTTTAGCCCGGGTAGTGTCTCAGTTTGAAATTTGATGGGCTTGACGCGCGCTCGCGCCGCCCCATGTCCCGTGCTATGCTTAGCGAAAAGCAGGAGAATTGCACGTGGAGGATTTTTTCAGAAGGCTAGATGAATTAGTCGATGTTCTCGCGAAAGAGCGGAAGCTACTCGAAGATGTGAAAAAAGAAATAGGAATTCGTCCCAAAAACGCTTCGGCTCTCGACAGTCTTATGCGCTCGCTTGAACATAATTGCGACAATTTGGAGAAGATGATCTCAGAACTGAAAAAGGCCCCGTGAAATGCCTACTGGACCCCAAAGGCGAGAGGCGCCCCGCCGACGTGAACTTCGCTGCAATTTGTCACGATCCATGATGATGGACGGGTGGCGCGATGTTGTTCTGGTCGAGACATGAGGAGTTAAAACTTGAGCGCCTACAAAGAGAGCATGCTCCACTGAGACACTACCTAAGCCGGCCATCATTCGGCCAAACCGCTCATTCGTAGTCAAATCGCGTTTTCCGCTGGTTGCGCGACTCAGGAGCATCTGGATGAGAGACGAATTGGCGGCGCCGGAGCGCTATGACATCGGCGCGATTGCTTTTCATTGGACCCTCGCCGCGCTGATCGTGTTCCTGGGCGGCCTTGGCCTCCTGTTCGACGATATCCCGAAGCCTTCGCGGCCGTTCTGGATCAACGTGCATGGCTCGGTCGGCCTGATTTATCTTGCGCTGGTGATCGCGCGGCTCGGGTGGCGGGCGGCCCACCGGCCTCCGCCCATGCCCGCGAGCGTCGGCGCATTCTGGCGGCGCGCATCGTCGGGGGCGCACCATCTCATGTACGTTCTGATGCTGGCCATCCCCGCGGTCGGGATCGTCGCCTATGTCTGGCATGGCAGGGTGTTTGACTATGGTCTCTTCCAGTTGAATTTCGGCGTCCCGTCGGACAGGGCGATCTTCCATCCCGCCGAGGAGATTCATCAATTACTGGCGTACAGCCTGTTCGCCCTCGTCGGGCTGCACGTCGCGGGCGCGCTCTGGCATCAATATTTCAGGCGCGACGGCGTGCTGCTGCGCATGCTGCCGAGCGGGGCCCGATAGGGCGGGACGCCGGCCGCCGTTCGCTCCGTGCCTGGGCGAAGCCTCGCCCTGCAGGAGGTTGCAACCGCCAAGCCCCCACGGGCCTCATACTGAGGAGCCCGCAAAGCGGGTGTCTCGAAGGATGATCCAGCGGGCGGCGCCTCAGGAACGTCCTTCGAGACGCGACTTCGGCGCTCCTTGGAGGCACGAGGAGATGGGAGCGCTTGGCAATTGCCGGAGGTTGCGTTTTCATCCATAAGCATTTGATTTGTAATCATTTATCAGCATATGTTCACTATATGTTCTTGACAGCCCGGCAAGGAACGCGCTACGATGAATTTTGACGCTCCGAGAAGGCGGGCGTTGCAGGACAATTCCCGAATGGTCAGCGTCAAATTTGCCGGAGACGAGCGACCGGACGGCGCGGCACGGCAACGGCGGGTCGCTTCCGCCGCGCGCTCGCCGAACCGGAAGAGTCCCGGGCGGTCGAGGCGCGCGGCGCGCCCTCTATCACCTGGATGCCGGATGGACCGCGGCTCGGCGGCGCCGCGCTGCGCAAGCGCAATGGGCGCGGCGAGGACGATCGCGTCGAGACGTTTGGCGCACAACCCGGGAGGCGAGTTGGAGCCGGCAAAATTTTTTTTATTTTTTCCCGCGTAACCCATTGAAAAGTCCCGATTCCACCAAGCTAAACCAAATTAAACCAAGCAAATCCAAGGATTTTTGCTTGGTTTAATTTGGATTTGTTTGCGCCGGACTCGCCCGCAAGTTGTATCCGCGGGCGGCGAGACCGGGCGGACCGCATCCGCGCGACGGGTCGCCGTCACCCGGCCGCCTCCGTCGACAAGGCCCAACCGTCGCCGCGCAGCCAGTCCGACCGGCGCGGCTCGGCCCCGAAGACGAGCGAGCGCACCCGCTCCGAGCCGCCCCGCCGGAAGGCGTCCTCGAGCCTGCGGGCCATCCCGGAGTCCTGCGCTCCCTCGCAGGCGATGAACACCACGCCCATGAGAAAGCGGGCCGGCCACGCGCCGCCGCGTTCGGGGCGTGTCACCTTGAGCATGGCGCCGCTCGAGCCCGCCGCCTGAAGCGGAAAGACGAGCCGTCCGCCCGGCTTCAGCGCATCGAGCCAGGCGCGAAGCGGATGCGTGGCGGCGGCGTTGACGTAGATCGCGTCGGCCAGGGGCAGGCCCTCGGCGCCGGATCGCGCGCGGACCTCGACCTGAGGATGGCGGGCGAGGTTGGCGGCGGCGCGTTCGGCGATGTCCGGCTCGATCTCATAGGCGATCACCCTGCCCTCGGGCCCGACCAGATGAGCGAGGATCGCGGTGTAATAGCCGGCCCCCGCGCCGACCTGGACGGCAGTCTCGCCCTCACTGAGTTCGAGCGCCTCGATGCAGAGCGCATGCAGCGACGGCTGGCCGTTGTTGATCCCGCGCGCGGCGTCGATGGCGACGAGCACGTCTTCGTACAATCGCTCCGGATCGTCGGACGAATCCAGGCCCAAAAAGCCGCCGGAGCCGATGCGCCAGGGCGGGGGCCCGGCGAAATCCTCGCGCGGAACGGCGGCGAAGGCGGCTTCGATTCTCGGGTCGCTCACTCCCGCGCGGCGCGCGATCGCGGCCGCGTACGCCCGCCGCCGCTTCGCAGATCGATCCGCCACGCCGTCCTCCTTGCTCCCAAGCCCGCGATGGCAATACGCCGGCTGCTCGCCCCATGCATTTGATCTTTGCCGGCGTCGGGCGGAACATGGCCGAGGGAGGTCAAGACAATGACCCTTGAAGGCGGTTGCGCCTGCGGCGCGGTGCGCTATCGGCTCGCCTCGAAGCCGATGTTCGTCCACTGCTGCCACTGCAGCGACTGTCAGCGGCAGACCGGCAGCGCCTTCGTGCTCAACGCGCTGATCGAGACCGATCGGGTGGAACGGCTCTCCGGCGAGACGGAGGGCGTCCCGGTTCCGACCGAGAGCGGCCGGCCGCACATCATTCATCGCTGCGTGGCCTGCAAGGTTGCGCTCTGGAGCCATTACGGCGGCGTTCAGCGAATCTCCTTCGTGCGCGTGGGCACGCTCGACGAGCCGGCCGAACTGCCGCCGGACGTCCACATATACGTCCGCTCCAAGCTGCCCTGGATCGCCCTGCCCGCGGATGTCCCGGCCTTCGAAGCCTACTATGATTCCAAAAAACTCTGGCCGCCGGAGAGTCTCGAACGGCGCAAGGCGATCTTCGGATGAGCGAGTACGCGCTGCCGCACCAGCTTTCGGGCGAGCGGCCGAGGCTGGCTCTTATGTCCAAGCTGCTCGATCCCATGGAGCGCGCCCACTTCGTGCGACTCGGCGTCAGCAAGGGTTGGCGCTGCCTCGAGCTCGGAAGCGGCAACGGCTCGATCGCGCGGATCTTGGCCGAGATGGTCGGGCCGACCGGTCATGTGGTCGCGAGCGACATCGACATCGGCTACATGGCCGGCATCGAGGCGCCCAATCTCGAGGTGCGCCGCATCGATGTCCTGAGCGACCCCATCGAGGAGGCCGCTTATGATTTCGTCGTCGCCCGCGCCCTGCTTCACCATCTCCCGGACCGCAAGACGGCGCTTAAGCGCATGATCGGCGCCGTGAAGCCCGGCGGCGTGTTTCTGTCGATCGAGCCGGACATGCTGCCCTGCACGGTCGTCGAGCCCGAATCGATGCGCGCCTTCTGGCGAGCCTGGATGACCTGGTCCGAGCAATCCGGCATCGACTATTATGTCGGCCGTAGGATTCCCGCTTGGCTCGATGCGCTCGGGCTCAAGGACGTCGCCGGAGAAGGGCATACCGCGCAATTCAACGGCGGCTCGGACTGGGCGACATACTGGACGAACACGATCAGAGAGCTGGCGCCGGCGATCTTGAGATCGGGCGATGCGCCGAAGCAAACGCTGGACGATTTCTACGCCCGCTACCAGGACCCGCACTATTGGACGAGCGTGATCACGTTCATCGCCAATTGGGGACTTAAGCCCGCCGCGGCGCGCCGCAGCGAGGCGCAATGAAGCGCGTCACGACGGCGATCGCCTTGGTCGCGGCGTCCTGCGCGGGTCGCGGCGTCGCGCTCGCTGACGGCGCCTCGCCGGCCAATACGCTTGCTGGCCTTCAGCGCCAATTGGGCGCCTGCATCGGCGCAAAGCCGCTCGGGCCCCCCGGCTCGCGGCTGACGGTCATGCTGACGATGAAGCGGGACGGCTCGATATTCGGCAAGCCGAAGATCACCTTTTCCCGTCTCGAGGGCGACGCCGGTCAGCGCCGCCAGTTCATCGGCGAGGCGGAGCGGGCGGTCGAAGGCTGCCTGCCGTTCCGGATCACGCAGGCGCTTGGGCAAGCGATCGCGGGGCGCCCGTTTTTCATCACCCTCGGCCGGCCAAAGCCTGAGCGAGGGATTTAGCGCATGATGCGAGGGGTCGGGCCAAGGCCGCCATCGCGGCCTGGGGAGAGGGGCGCCATTCGCGAGTCCGAATCGAGCGTTTTCAGGCGTTTGCGGCGCCATTTTCGACTCTCTCCCCGACCGCGGGGGCGACGCGGCCCGGCCATTGACGACGTACCAACCAGTTGGTATGTTCCTCCCGAGGGCCGGCGGCACTGACCGCTTCGGAGGAGGCTTAACCCAGATGACCGATTCGAGCTACCGGTGGGTGATCGTCGCGGCGGGCGGGCTGCTCGGCTGCGTCGCGATCGGGTCGATGTTCTCGCTCCCCGTCCTGCTGCAACCGATCGCGCGCGACACCGGCTGGTCGGTGACCGGGGTGTCGAGCGCGATGACCATCGGCTTTCTCGCCATGGCCTTCATGAGCATGGCCTGGGGCGCGGTCTCCGACCGGATCGGTCCGCGCGCCGTTGTTCTGACCGGGGCGGTCGGCCTCGCCTTAAGCCTGGCTCTGGCGGCCCAGGCGCCGTCGCTTCTCGCGTTCCAGTTGATCTTCGGACTCCTGATCGGCGGCGCCGCAGCGGCGATCTTACCACCGATGATGGCCTGCGTGACCGGCTGGTTCGACACCCATCGCAGCCTCGCGGTCTCGCTCGTCTCCGCGGGGATGGGGATGGCGCCGATGACCATGGCGCCGCTCGCGGCCTGGCTCGTCTCGGCCCACGACTGGCGGACCACGCTGGAAATCCTCGCTCTCGTCGCCGCCCTACTCATGATTCCGGCCGCGCTTCTGGTGCGCCGCCCGCCGGCGCTCGCGGACGGCGCCGCCCGCGCTCAGCCGAGCGGCGAGCCGCAACCGGGCCTGTCGGTCGGCGAAGCGCTGCGATCGGCGCCGTTCATCGTGCTGGTCCTGACCAACTTCTTCTGCTGCGCCACCCATTCCGGCCCGATTTTTCATACCGTGAGCTATGCGCAGACCTGCGGGATTCCGCTTGCCGCCGCGGTCTCTATCTATAGCGTCGAGGGCGTCGCTGGCATGGGCGGCCGGATCGGCTTCGGACTCCTCGGCGACCGGTTCGGCGCCAAGCGGGTTCTGGTCATCGGCCTGCTCGCGCAGGCGTTCGGGGCCCTCGCCTACGCCTTCGCCCGAGATTTAAGCGAGTTCTACAGCGTCGCAGCGGTGTTCGGCTTCATCTATGCGGGCGTGATGCCGCTCTACGCGGTCCTGGCGCGCGAGAATTTCCCGCTTCGGATGATGGGAACCGTGATCGGCGGCACGGCGATGTCCGGCAGCCTCGGCATGGCGCTCGGGCCGCTGGCAGGCGGGCTCATCTATGACGAGCTCGCCAGCTACACGTGGCTCTACGTCGGCTCCTGGGCGATGGGCATCGGCGCCTTCCTGATCGCCATGACCTTCCGGCCCTTGCCGAAGAACGAGCCAGCCTTGACGCCGGCGGCGGCCTGATCGTCCCTCCTTAGAACATCGATCGCGGATGGCCCTTGAACCCGGGCGGCGGCGTTGGAAGCTGCGCCGGAACTGTCTCAATAGCAACTGATGAACTCGCGGTAGACCCAGCCCTCGCCGTTCGTTTCATAGGCGACGTAAGCCCACGGTTTGCCGTGGCGGTCCGCACCGGTCCGCAGGACCCTGACAATCTCGCCATTGTGAAGCGCGCCGATCACCCTGCCGTCAAAGCGCCGCACGTTGAGCCGCGTCCCGGTCGGATCGGTCACCATGCACCGCTGCGAGGCCGACGCGGGGGCGAGCGAAATCGTCAACAGGATGGCGCTGGCTAGAGTCGTCCGGCATACTCGCTTGGAGCCAATGAGCCCTTCGACGCCCGCCCGCCGGGGGCGACGCTCGGCGTCCCAAAATCTGTCGATCATTGGAAATCCATGTTATCCACGGTGCAACTATTTGAGGCTGGGTCATGAAGCGGGCTGCAATCCTAGTGCTAAGCGCTTTTAGCCTTATGCTCCCGACCGAGGCATTTGCTACCAATCATCCTCACCCCTGCACGATGCTCCGCGACTCCTGCGCGCTATCTTATCCAGCGGACAGGTGCGACAGGGTGTACCGAAATGCGATTGCACATAACGGCGTTTGGATGGTCCGCGCATACAATGCGCGAAGGAACGTATGGGAGGACTGGACCACGAATTGCGTCCCTTAGGGGAGGCGACTGGAAGCAGCCTACGCAGAGCGCGATGATTTGAGGTTGATCCAGGCCGTCATAACGACCCCCGGGCTTTGGACCCGGGGGGAAGCGACGGCGTGGCGATCCAGAGACCGTAGAGCGCCCGGCGACTCCGAATCGCCGCGTCGGCCTTCGGCCTCCTCGCGATGACGACTCCACCTAAAGACATCTTGCTCTAGGTCCAGCATTACCCCTCGAACTTGTTGCTCTTCGGGAAGCCTTTGGGCGGCAGGCGGCCGGCTTCGGCGCGGTTGCCGATCCAGTCCTTGAGCTCAAGCCTTCCGACGGTGAAGGTGCGCCCGGCCGAGTCGCGCCAGGTCAGGCCCTCGCGAAGCGCGAAAACCCTGGCGTCGGAAACGCCGCCGTCCTTGTAGCGCTGAAGCCGCGTGCCCTTGCCGCGCGCCATCTGGTTGAGCTGCGAGATCGGAAAGACGAGCAGCTTGCGGTTCTGCCCGATCACCGCGACATGGTCGCCGCTCGCCGGGACGATCAGCGCGGCGGTCGCGGGGGCGGCGACATTGAGGACCGCCCTGCCCTTGCGGGTCGAGGACAGAAGCTCGTCGTCGCCGACGATAAAACCGTTGCCGTCGCTCGACGCGATCAGGCGCTTCGCGCCCGGGGCATACGCCCACACCGCCACGATCGACGCCGCCTCGTCGATGTCGGCCATCAGCCGGATCGGCTCGCCCTGCCCCCGCCCGCCGGGCAGTTTCGACGCGTCGAGGGTGAAAACCTTACCGTCGCTCGCCAGCACCAGAAGCTTCGAGGTCGTCTCGGCGAAGAACGATGTTTTCAAACCGTCGTCGCCCTTGAACGTCGCGCCCGTTAGATCGGCGACCTGGCCCTTCAGCGCCCTGATCCAGCCCTTCTCGGACACGACGATGGTCAGAGGCTCGCGCTCGATCATCGCTTCCGCAAGATCGGCGACCACGACGTCGGGCGCGGCCTCGAAGCTGGTGCGCCTGCGC
>DATNBG010000300.1:0-2976 GCA_035572075.1 Roseiarcus sp.
CCGGCGCGCGATACACGGCGGGATACGACCATCGCGGGCAGTTTCCCTGGCTCGACGTCGCGCTGGAGTGGGAGGGGGATATCCGGCAGATCGCCAGGCGCCACTCATTCGGCGACGCGCTGGTCACCCTCGTCGACGCGATCGCCGCGGCGGGCGAGCGCGAGGGCGCGACGCGGCAACTCGCCGCACATCCGGTCGGGACGCTGGATCCTGGGCTCGACGCTCTGTTCGAGCGGCCTGTCGTGTGCGTCCATCCGGCGGCCGACGACGAGATGCGGCGCTGGCCGGAACGGCATTTTGCCCGGCTGATCGACTTGCTGATCGAGGAGGAGAGCGTCAACGTCGTCTTGATCGGCGGCCCGGGGGACGAGACGGCCGCCGGCCGCGTGCTCGCCGAGGCGCGCAACCGCGATCGGATCGCCGTTGCGGTCGGCCGTATCGCTCTCGCCGAACTGCCGGATTTTCTCGGCCGTTGCGCCCTGTTTGTCGGCAACGACAGCGGTCCCGCGCATATGGCGGCGGCGGTGGGCACGGCGACCGTCGCGGTTCATTCCGGTCAGGTCGATGCGCGTGAAGGGGCGCCGGCGGGTCCCGGCGCCGTCGCGGTGAGGCGGCGGGTCGAATGCTCGCCCTGCTATCTGACGCGGCCCGGCGACTGTTCTCGCGGGCTCGCCTGCCTCACGGAATTGAGGCCGTCCGATGTCTACGCGGTCTGCCGCCGGATGCTGGCTCTGGGACGGGGCGCGAGAGCGGATGCGTAGCCGCACGAAAAAGCCCGGCGCGGCGCCGGGCCCGAACCTCGCGGGAAGCGAGACGGCCCTGATCGAGGCGCTGTGGCGCGGCGACGAGCTGGCCGCGGCCCTGAGCGCCGCCCAAAGCGCGCTGGCGGCGCGGGAACGCGACCTCGCCCGCGCCCAGGAGGCGATCGCCGAGCTGAGCGAGATCGTCGACGCCGTCCAGGCCGCGCTCGACGATTTGCGGGCGAAGGCGGCGGACGCGGGCGAGCGGGAAGCGCAGGCCGCGAAGAAATACCGCGATCAGCGCGACGCGGTCGCGGCCGAGCTCTTCCGCCTCGCGCTCCGCACCGAAGAGGACGCGCCCGCGATGGCCCGAAAATCGCGTTTGCGCCGGTGGTGGAGCCGGATGACCCTATAGCGCGTGATAGATCTCGGCGGCGAGATCGAGGTCGTCGAACATCTTGGCGCGGCCGTGATGGATGATCAGCGCCTTCGAGCAGTATTGCTTGACGATCTCGGGGACGTGCGAGGCGAGGATCATGCTGCGGTCGGCGCGCCGCTCGAAAACCTCATACCGCGAGCGCTCCTGGAAGCGGGCGTCGCCAGCGGCGATGACCTCGTCGATCAGGTAGCAATCGAAATCGACCGCGAAGGAGAGCGCGAAATTGAGCCGCCCGCGCATGCCGGTTGAATAGGTTCTCACCGGCTCGGAGAGGAACCGCCCGAGCTCGGCGAAATCCTCGACGAAGTCGCGCACCTCCTGAAACGGCTTGTTATAAATGCGCGAGATGAAACGGATGTTGTCGTTGCCGGTCATGCTGCCGCCGACCCCGCCTTCGAGCCCGACGGGCCAGGAGACCGACATCGTCCGCTCGATCGTCCCCGCGGTCGGCAGCTCGATCCCGGAAATCAGCCGAATCAGGGTCGACTTTCCCGCGCCGTTGCGGCCCAGCAGCGCGATCTTCTCGCCCGGCATCACCGTGAGCGAAATGTCATTCAGCACGCGCCGCCAACGGCCGCGAGTCTCGGAATGGTAGTCCTTGCAAACCCCGGTGACCTTAATCATTGTGGCCCGTGCACGGCTACCGAATGTTCCGGTATAATGGCAGCGGACCCGGTCGCCAAGAGGTCAAACCAGGCAGGCTAGCGACATCGGCGCGGGCATATCCTGAGGGGGGCGCGACGTGAGGATTGAGGAGATTCCCGTTTTTATTCTGTGCGGAGGCCTCGGCACTCGACTTAAGGAAATGACTGAATTTCGGCCAAAGCCGATGGTGCAAGTCGGGCCGGACCCGATTCTGCTCCACATCATGCGGTACTATTCGAGTTTCGGGTTCCGCCGATTCGTTCTGTGCATGGGCTATAAGAGCGAAATCATCCGTGAGTATTTCTTGAACTTTTATGCGATGAACAGCGATGCTACAATTGAGCTGAAAACAAATTCGGTCGAGGTTCATAGTGTAGATCATTCTTTCGATTGGAAAGTGACGTTGGCCTACACGGGCGAGTTAGCAATGACCGGGGCCCGGATTGCGCGGGCCGGTGCGCGTTACCTGGGAGAAGCAGAGCATTTCGCGGTGACCTACGGCGACGGCCTGACCGATGCCGATCTCGGCGCCGAGCTGGACTTCCATTTGAGCCACAGCAAGCTCGGAACAGTCCTCGGCGTCAATCCGCCGTCGCGATTTGGCGAATTTCGGATGGAGGGCGGCGAGCTTGTCGAATTCACCGAGAAGCCGGAATTGAATTCAGCCTGGATCAATGGCGGCTATTTCTTCTTTCGGCGCGACTTCCAGTCATATCTTTCCGATGCCGAAGACTGCGTACTTGAGCGCGATCCGCTCTCAAAACTCGCCCGGAACCGCCAGTTGGCGGTGTTTCAGCACGATTCGTTCTGGGCCTGCATGGACACGCAGCGCGACCACGAGTCATTGACCAAATTGTGGGAATCCGGTAGCGCGCCGTGGGTAAGACAGCCGCGCTGATCAGACCGTGCCGCGACTATCGGTAGTGACGCTCCCTGCCGCCGAGCCGACGGGGTGCCAGAGACGGCGGGAGCAAGACGAAGGGCGAGGGGAATGAAAGTACTGGTGACGGGCCATAGGGGCTATATCGGCACCCATCTGGTCCGGCTTTTAAAGGAAGGCGGCCATCACGTCACGGGTTGCGATCTTGATCTGTTTCGCGGTTGCGCATGGGAGGAGATACCGGAGCCGGACCGCGAGCTGGGGGTAGATTT
>DATNBG010000301.1:0-2738 GCA_035572075.1 Roseiarcus sp.
GCGCTCATCCTCGGGCATCGCGAGCCGCTTGATCGCGCGGCGCGCCTCCTCGATCTCGGCCGCGGTCATCTGGGCGAAATCCTTGCGTCGCAGGATCTCGGCGCGCGACATCGTCAGGCGGGCGTCGAATTCGATCGCCTCCGGCGGCTTGGCGGGATCCTTCGCCTGCTTGAACAGGGCGTCGGCGACCCGGCTCGCCCCGGCTTCGGGCGGCTTCGGCTCGGATCGGCTCGGCGCGCGGGGCGAGAGCATCGCGATCAGCTTTTCGATCAGCCCCTTCCGCTTCCAGAAGATGCGGAACACCTGGTCGAACAGGAGGCTGTGCTCGTGCTTCTTGACGAAGACCGCATGCAGGACGGTGTAGAAATCCTCGCGATCGCCGATGCCCGCGGCCTCGACCGCCGCCAGCGCGTCCAGGACCGCGCCGGGGCCTAACGGCACGCCTGCCTCGCGGACCGCGCGGGCGAAATGGATGATGTTCTCGGCAAGCACGCCGCCTTGAGGTTCGGCTTCCAGAATCGCGCTCATTTCGGCTGGGCTCTCTTGCCTCGGGCGACGGCGCGCCCGCGCCTCCAGGAGATAGTGTCGGCCGTCGCGGTTGTCATCGCGGCCGCGGGCGGCGCTGGCGAGCCTACCCGATCTCCATGCGGCGAAGCTCGGCGCGGGTCTCCTCGATCAGCGCTTGCGCTCTCGCCCCCTCGATCTTGGCGATGTCGTCCTGGTATTTGAGCAGGACGCCAAGCGTGTCGGAGACCTGCGCCGGGTCGAGGGCGACCGCGTCGAGTTCGGCGAGCGCCGCCGCCCAGTCCAGCGTCTCGGCGACGCCGGGCGACTTGAACAGATCCTGCTTGCGCAGGCGCTGGACGAAGGCGACCAGTTCGGCGGTCAGCCGCTCGGGCGCCTGCGGCGCCTTGGCGCGCACGATCGCCATCTCGCGCTCAAGGTCCGGGTAGCCGACCCAGTGATAGAGGCAGCGGCGCTTGAGCGCGTCGTGGATTTCGCGGGTGCGGTTGGAGGTGATGACGACGATCGGCGGAGCGGGCGCGGTCATGACGCCGATTTCCGGAATCGTCACCTGGAAGTCGGACAGGATCTCGAGCAGATAGGCTTCGAAGGCCTCGTCCGCGCGGTCGATCTCGTCGATCAGCAGCACCGGCGCGCCGGCGGCGCTCGGCTCCAGCGCCTGCAAGAGCGGGCGCTTGATGAGATAGCGCTCGGAGAAGATGTCGTGCTCGATGCGGTCCTTGTCGTGCTCGCCGGCGGCCTCGGCGAGTCGGATCGCCATCATCTGCGCGGGATAGTTCCACTCATAGACCGCGCTCGCGACGTCGAGACCCTCGTAGCATTGCAGGCGGATGAGGCGCCGGCCGAGCGAGGCGGCGAGGACCTTGGCGACCTCCGTCTTGCCGACGCCGGCCTCGCCCTCGAGGAACAGGGGCCGCCCGAGCCTGAGGCTCAGGAAAATGACGGTAGCCAGCGCGCGGTCGCCGACATAGGAGGCGCCGCGAAGCAGGCCCAGGGTTTCGTCGATCGAGGCCGGAAGGGCCGCCTTTTGCCCGGACAAGACAAACTCCGCGTGACGACCCGCCGCCGCGCCCCGCAAAACGGGGCCGCGGGCGGGTCAAGCCCGGCCCGGAACGGAACGGCTCGAGCCTTGCCCCTTCCCTTAGCCCGCCAGGGCATGACCCGCAAAGCCGCGCGCGACGGCCGCCGCGCTCGCCCGCGAGGCGGCCGTCGCGCCTTCGGAGACAGAACGGCGAGGCGCCTACCGGGCCTCCTCACGAAGCTCCTCATGGGCGCGCCGCCAGTGCGCGAGGTCGCGGCCATGCGGCCGGCCCTCCTCAATCCAGATGGCGTAGGCGCGTTCGCGGATTCGTCCCTCGTCCGGCTCGCTCGCAATCGCGGCCAGGCGATGGTCCGGCGCCGCCAGCGCGGTTCTCCTGCCCGACTTGCGTTTGCTGCCTGCTTTCTCGACCATGAGGGGCCTCCTGCGGCGTTCAGTCTCGCGGGCGCCGGTTCCTTGAGGCCGGGCGCCGGGAGCAGGACGATAAGTCCGGGATCGTGGTTAAGAACGGGTTACCGCGAGCGCCGGCGCTCAAGCGCCTGCGCCGGCGCGTTCGATAAAGAGGAAGCGCATGATGCCGCTCACCGTGCAGGCGCTGGACCATCTGGTCATCCAGGTTTCCGACCTCGAGGTCTCGGCCAGGTGGTATGAGCGCGTGCTTGGCATGACGCGCGAGGAGGCGCCGCCCGCGCCCGGCAAGGCGCCGAGAACCGCGATGAAATTCGGCCGCCAGAAGATCAACCTGCGCCCGATTCTGACCAGCAAGGAGGACTGGTTCACCGCCGACCATGAGGCGGCCGGCGGCGAGGACCTTTGCTTTCTCACCGATTCGACGCCGGACGAGGTCGTCCGCCATTTGCAGGCCGAAGGCGTGGCCATTGCCGCCGGCCCGGGCCCAAGACGAGGCGCGCAAGGGGAGCTGATGTCGGTCTACTGCCGCGATCCGGACGGCAGCCTGATCGAGATCGCCTCCTATGCCGACGGCTAAGCAGGATCGCCGAAAAGCGGGCGCCAGTTTTCGGCTAAACTCCCGCAAAGCTCGCCAACGAAATTCTGCTAGATGGTGCCCAGGAAAGGACTCGAACCTTCACGGCTTGCACCGCTGGTACCTGAAACCAGTGCGTCTACCAATTCCGCCACCTGGGCATGGGGCGGTTGTTTAAGAGCGCGGCCG
>DATNBG010000302.1:0-2484 GCA_035572075.1 Roseiarcus sp.
GAGGGCGCGGCGCTTGCAAACCTCTTTCCTGGAGAAAAAGAATAGCGGGTCCGAAAGGAATGGCGAGTCGCGTCCCCGCGAACCGCCACAAGCAGGGCAAAGAGCATGGGACGTATCGATACGTTGCTCGCGGCGATGACGGTCGAAGAAAAGATCGGGCAGCTCAACATGGTCGCCGCGTCGCGCGTGGTCACCGGTCCTGGCGAGCTTCGCGACCTGCATGAGGGGATAAGGGCAGGGCGGATCGGGGGCCTGCTCAATCTCTGGGGGGCTGAGGAGGTTCGCGCCGTCCAGCGCCTCGCGGTCGCGGAATCCCGCCTCGGCGTTCCCTTGCTCCTCGGCCTCGACGTCATTCATGGCCACCGCACGATTTTTCCCGTTCCGCTCGCGGAAGCCTGCCTGTTCGCCCCTAACCTTTGGGAGAAGACCGCGCGCGCCGCGGCTGAGGAGGCGACGGAGGATGGCGTCGCGATGACCTTCGCGCCGATGGTGGACGTCGCGCGCGATCCGCGCTGGGGACGCATCGTCGAGAGCCCCGGCGAGGACACCTGGGTTGCGACCCAGATGGCGGCGGCGAAGACGCGCGGCTTCCAGGGACAAGACCTGGCGGCGCGGGACAGCCTCGCCGCCGTAGCCAAGCATCTTTGCGCCTATGGCGCCGTGACCGCCGGACGCGAATACGCCTCGGTCGACGTCTCCGAGAGAACGCTGCGCGAGATTTACCTGCCGCCCTTCGCGGCGGCCGCGGCTTGCGGAGTCGCGGCGATCATGCCGGCGTTCATCGATATCGCCGGCGTCGCCATGACCGCCAACGCCAAGCTCTTGCAAGGTTGGCTGAGAGCCGTGGCCGGCTTCGACGGCGTTCTGATCAGCGACTACAATTCCGTCGCCGAGCTCATCAATCATGGCGTGGCGGCCGATCGCGTCGAGGCCTCCGCGCTCGCCCTCAATGCCGGCGTCGACATCGACATGACGAGCGGCGCCTACATTGGGGGTCTGCCAAAGGCGCTTGAGCGCGGCCTCGTAGCGATAGCCGCGATCGACGAGAGTGTCCGGCGCGTGCTCAGGCTTAAGGAGCGGCTCGGACTCTTCGACGATCCCTACCGGCGCGGCTCGGCCCCGCCTGAACCCGCGCGAGCCGAGGCGCGCCGCGAACTCGCGCGCGAGGCGGCGAGGCGCGCGATCGTGCTCTTGACCAACCGCTCGGGAGTCTTGCCCCTCTCCCCTGAAACGCGGCGCATCGCCGTCATTGGCGCGCTCGCCGCGGCGCCTGACGAGATGCTGGGGTCGTGGGCTTCCGCCGGCCGCGCCGAGGATGCTGTGTCCATTCTCGAAGGGCTCAGGGCGGCGCTCCCGCAATGCCGGATCGATCACGCCGCCGGCGTCGACATAGAGGGACAGGACACGGCCGGCATACCGGCCGCGGTCAATCTGTGCGCGGACGCGGAGGCCGTCGTGCTGTGCCTCGGCGAGGCCGCCGCGATGAGCGGAGAGGCGGCGAGCCGGACCGATCTTGGCCTGCCCGGGCGCCAGCGCGCGCTCGCCGAGGCGATCCTCGACCTTGGCAAGCGCGTCGTCGTGACGCTCTCGTCGGGCCGTCCGCTCACCCTGCCATGGCTGTTCGAGCGGGCCGATGCGGTGCTTGCGACGTGGTTTCTGGGCTGCGAGGCCGGACACGCGGTCGCCGACGTTCTGACCGGCAGGTTCAATCCGAGCGGACGATTGCCGGTGAGCTGGCCGCGCGATGTGGGTCAGGTTCCGATCTTCTACAATGAGCGCCCGGCCGGCCGGCCCTATGCGCCGGGGGTGCACTATTCCAGCACCTATCTCGACCAGCCGCCGACGCCGCAATTCCGGTTCGCGCACGGCCTGTCGTATAGCCGCTTCGCGCTCAGCGATCTTCGCTGCGAGCCGGCGCGGGTGAAAGCGGGAGACACGATCGAGGCGTCTCTTAAGGTCCGCAATGAGAGCGAGGCGGATGGGGAGGCGACGCTGTTCCTGTTCGTGCGCGATCCCGTCGCGAGCGTCGCCCGGTCCGTGCTGGAGCTTAAGGGGGTGCGGAAAGTCGTGCTGGCGGCCGGCGAGCGCAAGGCTGTGACATGGCGGCTCCCGGTCGAGGATCTCTCATTCATCGGCCAGGGCCTCGACCGCGTCCTGGAGCCCGGGCGGTTTGAAATCCACGTCGGCCAGAGCGCGAACCCGGGCGACCTCGTGAGTTGCGTCATCGACTTCGCCGGGTGAGCGCGGCCGCGCGGTCGCCACCTGTCATCCAGGTCGGCGGCTTCAGGAGGCGGGCCTTGCCATTTCCGAGTCCGTTTTGAGCGATTTCAATAGCTTGCGGCGCCATTTCCGACTCTCTCGCTGACCCAGGGAGCGGTTGGAATCGGCGGCTTCCCAATCCGGCGGCCTCATCCTCGAAGCGCCCCGCGCGCCCGCGCACAGAGTTGCGCGCGCGAATAATTTCATGGGCTTACCTCCTCCTTT
>DATNBG010000303.1:0-4124 GCA_035572075.1 Roseiarcus sp.
GACGCTTGGGAGCGTCGCGATCGCCGCCGCATTGTTCGTGTGCGTCCAGACCCCCTACATCCATCATCTGGATCTGATCGCGCCGGGGATCGCCGCGCCGATCGCCGCCTCGTTCATGCTCCTTTTCGTGCGCCGCCCACGGGCCGCGCTTCTCGGCATGGGGGCGCTCGGCGCGGTCACGCTCTCGCCATTGGCCGCGCTGCTCAATCCTTCAGGGCTGGCGCCGATCGCCGGGCTGCCTCGAGCGCCGCGCGCGGACCTCGGCGAGCTTAGCCGCCTCAAGGATTGGGTCGATGCGCGCGCGAGGCCTGACGCCAAGGTCTGCGGTCTCGGCTCGAGCTATACGTTCAGCGGCCAACTGATCGGTGAATTGTGGCAACTCCGCCCGGCGCGGGGTCCGAGCGGGAGCAGGCTCAGCGTGACGATGCCGGACGTCGATACGGTCGATGGGCCGCCGGGAGCGCCTCTCAAGGATTGCGCCATCGTCATCGTCGGCGATCCCGTCCAGACCCATCTCGATCCCGATTATCAAGAGACGGTCATCGTGCCGTCGCGCGAGATGCTGGAGGGCCAAGGGATCGGCGCCAAGTTCCGCCGCACCGGTGAGGTCTTCCATCTCGAGCATGGCGTGAACGCGGTGGTGTTCGAACGTGTGAGCCCGCTCGATGACGCCGATATCGCAGCGCTGCAAGCGCGCTGGCGCGCCGCACGCGATGAGCATGGCTTCGACGAGGGCGGTCGGCGCCATTGAACGGCCGCGCCGCTTTTTTATGAGAGGGCCGCATCGGCGCCCTCGCGGGGCGACGATGCGCCTGCCCTCGACCAGGAGCTGTCATGCCGAAAACGCCGACCGTGAAGACTTCCCCCAGGCCGCTTCCGCCCGCGCGGGCGGCGATCAGCGTTCCCGCTTTCTGGCCGATGGCGATGGCGGCGGGGCTGGTGAAAGCCGAAACGAAGATGCTGGCGAAGACTCTCAAATTTGTCAGCGCGGAGGCCAAAATCCACGAACGGCGGCGCCCGGCCCTGGCGACGCCCAACGTCGTTCGCCTCGATCTGCGCACCATGGCGCTCAGGGAGTACGGGCGCGAAGGCGGAATACCGACGCTGGTCGATGCGCCCTACGCCGGGCACTCCGCGATGATCGCCGATTACGCCAAAGGGCAAAGCCTGATCGAGACGCTGCTCTCCCATGGCCTCGGCCATGTCCTCCTGACCGACTGGAAGCCGGCCACCGACGACATGAAGGATTTCGACATCGACAATTACCTCGCCGAACTCATCGTCGCGATCGACGACCTGGGAGGGCGCGTCAATCTGATCGGGCTCTGCCAGGGCGGATGGCTGTCGGCGATGGCCGCGGCCCGCTTCCCCGACAAGGTGAACGCCCTGGTGCTCGCCGGCGCGCCGATCGACACCGACGCCGGCGACGGGCCGATCAAGCGCATGAGCCATGCGACTCCGATGGCGTTCTACGAGGGCCTGGTGAGACTGGGGCGCGGGCGGATGAAGGGCAGGTTCATGCTCCAAGGGTGGAAGGCCATGCATCCCGATCAGCATTACTTCAAGGAGCATGTCGATCTTTACGAGAAGATCGACGATCCGGCGTATGTCGCCAAGCGCGAGGCCTTCGAGCGATGGTACGAAAACCCGCTCGATCTGCCGGGCCGCTGGTATCTTCAGGCGATCCGCGAACTGTTCAAGGAGAACCGCTTGGCCAGGGGCGAGTTCATCGGCCTCGGCCGCCGCCTCGACCTCAAGACGATCGTTTGCCCCGTCTATCTGCTCGCGGGCGAAGCGGACGACATCACGACCCGCGAGCAGGTGTTCGTCGCCGAAAACTATCTTGGGACGCCGAAAGGGCGGATCGAGAAGGCGCTGGTCCCCGGCGGGCACATCGGCCTCTTCATGGGGTCGAGGACGCTGAAGGAGACCTGGCCCTCGATCGCACAATGGATCGGGCGCGCTGACGCGTGACCACGCAGCGCGGCCTATCACAGAGAAAGTTGTAGATTCATATCGAAACGTTCGCCAACCTCTCGACCAACGCCTCGATGATCGGCCTCTGCCCCTTGTTGATCTTCTCCAAGGCCTCGCCGAGCGAAAACCACACCGCGCGGTCGACCTCCGGGAACTCGGCCGTTCGCCCCGAACGCGGCGGCCATTCGAGCGAGAACGTGTTGCTCCTGAGCGCGGCGGGGTCGAAATCGCCCTCCAGCGCCCAGGCTCTGACCGTCTTGCCGCCGGGCTGCCTGTGCGCGCCAAGGTCGAGAAACTCGCCGTCGACCGCCATGCCGGTTTCTTCCAGGAATTCGCGCTGGGCCGCCGCCAGAAGGTCCTCGCCCGGGTCGGCCAGGCCCTTGGGGATCGACCAGGCGCCTTCATCTTTCCTGGCCCAGAACGGCCCGCCCGGATGGACGAGCAGCACCTGCAGCCCGGCCGCGGCTTTGCGGAAGAGAAGGAGGCCCGCGCTTGTTTTCGCCATGCTTGCCGCCGATGCGAGCGCGGGCGCCTGGCTCCCCGCGCGCCCTACCGGGCGAACTTGACCGCTTGCCGCGCCGGCCCGTTTTCCGCGTCCGGCCGCCGCCTTGAGCGAGTCATGTTGGCGTAAACGATAAGGAACATGAACAGCGCGTTAAGGAACCCGTGCGGCAGCTCAATCATTGGGCTTGGCCTCGACCGCCCGCAAGCACAAAACGAGGAAAGCGAGCGTCGCCATGGCCGAGGCCGCGCCGTACATTGCGAAAATCTGCTCGATCATGTGCAATTCCTCAACTCCCCGCCGCTGCGACCGATGGTTGAATAACCTGCAACCGCAGATTGTTCCAAATCGGGGTGGGAGTCAAGAGGCGCCATCGGCGCCGTCTCAAACCGGGACGCGGTCGCCCGCAGCCGCGGTCGCTGTTCTGCAGCGGTCAGGCGAACCGGATGCGGGCGCCTTCGAGCGGCGCGCCCTCAAGGCGCGTCGTCCATTCCTCCCCCGCCGCGACCGGAAAGGCGCGGGTGAGTGTTCCGGTGGTCACGATCTCGCCCGCGGCGAGCGGCGGGCTCTGGGGATCCCGCGCCAGCGTCTCGGCAAGATGGCGGAGCGCGAACAGCGGCCCGTCGAGGACATTGGCCGCGACGCCATGATCGGCCAGATCGCCGTTGCGGAAAAGGTCGATCTCGAAGCGCGAAAGCTCGCGCGCCCACTCGTCGCTCCGCGACGCCACCGCATGACGCGGCCCGATCAACAGCCGCCCGTGGAGGCCGTAGGCCGCAATGGTGTCCGGGGCGCGGAACGACCAGCCCGGAAAGATCGACTGCACGATCTCGAAGCCGTGGGCGACCCAGTCGATGCAGCCGATGAGCGCCTCAACATCCATGGCCGGCGCGGGCGGGGCGGCGAGGCCGAACATGATCTCCGGCTCGATCCGGGGCTCCGCGAGGCCGGCGAGGGAAACCGGCGGTTCCCCGAGGTCCGCGACCGTGCTGTCGTAGACATAGCCCCAGATCGGCGCGTAAACGCCGTATTCCGCCCAGATGGTCCGGTTGGTGAACCCGATCTTGCGCCCGATCGGACGCTCTCCCCGCGCTTCCCGCCTGGCGCGGACGGCCGCCGTGACCCGGTAGGCCTCGTCAAGTCCCAAACCGGGACAGGCCTTGGAGAAAGGCGCGATCTGGCGGCCGGTCCCCAGGACCGCGAAAGCCTCGCCGGCGATAGCCTCGATATCCATGCGCTTGGGCGCCTTCCGTTCTGTTGACGAGCCTCCGCCGCCCGGGTCCAATGCCGGGCGCGCCCGCGGATCTAGCGCCGAAGTAGGGTTGGGCGGAAGGCCGCTCGCGCCTTCAAGTTCGCTTGCGTCGAGGAGAATCCGCGCGTGTCCCGAGTTTGGCGACAAAGAACGATTGGGACGTTCGGCCTCCTCATGCTCGCGCTTCCCCTCGCGGCGCCGTCGCCGGTTGGGGCGGCCGAGCCGCAGCCTGAAATGACCGGCGACACGCAAATCCACGATCCCTCGGTCATCGAGGCGGGCGGCCGGTTCGCCGCCTTCGGCACTGGGCGTCAGGGGCCCACGCACGGCGCCATCCAGGTCAAGACCTCGCCGGACGGGGTTGCCTGGACCGGCGCGGGCGTGATTGGAAAC
>DATNBG010000304.1:0-13577 GCA_035572075.1 Roseiarcus sp.
CGTCGACTTGCCCGCGCCGTTGTCGCCGACCAGCGCCACCGCGCTGCCCGCCTCGACCGAAAAACTGACGCCGCGCAAAGCCTCGATGGCGCCGAATGTCTTGCGAACATCCTTGAGCTCGAGAAGACTCATCGGCGCCAACCTCCCACGCTGTTGATGCGATCGAGCCAGACGGCGAGGATCAGCACCGCGCCGATGGCGATCTGCTGGTAGAAGGGCCTCACCGCCATCAGGTTGAGCCCGTTCTGCAGGACGCCCATGATAAGCGCGCCGATCAGCGTGCCGGCCACGCTGCCGCGCCCGCCAAACAGGTTGGTGCCGCCGAGAATGGTCGCGGTGATGGCGGTAAGCTCATAATTGAGGCCCGCGGTCGGCTCGCCAGAATTGATCCGCGCGGCGAACAGGAGGCCGGCGAGGCCGGAGAGCAGCCCAGAAAAGGTGTAGAGCAGCACCTTCATCCGCTCGACGCGCACCCCCATCGCGCGCGCCGCCCCTTCGTTGTCGCCGATGACCTGGGCGTAGACGCCGAAGCGTGTGTGGGCGAGCATGACATGAGCGATGAGCGCCATGAGCAGGAGGATGATGACCGGCACGGGCACGCCGAACGGGCGCCCCTGGCCGAGCCAGACGATTTCCGACGGCAGGCCGTAGACCGAAACGCCATTGCTGAGAACCAGCGCCAGGCCGCGCGCCATGCCCAGCATGCCAAGGGTCACGATCAGCGCCGGGATCGCCCCCTTGGTGATGAGGAAGCCATTGAAGGCGCCGGTCGCCGCGCCGGCGGCAAAGCAGCCCAGGATGCCGACCCACCAGGGAAGACCGAGGCTGGAGGTGAGCAGCGCGCCGACGACGCCGGCAAGACCGAGGATCGATCCGACCGACAGGTCGATGCCGGCCGAGCAGATGACGAACGTCTGCCCGATCGCCAGCACCCCGAACACCGAGGTCGACAACAGGATGTTGAGGAGGTTGGAGACGGAGAGGAAGACGTTCGACAGAAGGGCCATCGCCGCGCAGAGAACCGCGAGCACGATCAGCGATTCGAGCCTGACCGCGCCGCCGCCGGCGAAGCGCGCGCGCCACGAGGCCCGCGCGGCGGGGGTTCCCGAAACCATCACGACCCTCCTCGAGCGCCGCGGCGCTGCCCGTTCAGCCAACAAGCCCGCGCGGAGCAGCGCCGCAAAGGCTCATTTGACGTATTGCAGCAACGGGTCCTTGTTCGCCTCGAGGACCTGCTTGGTCAGGACCAGGGTCGGAACATAGGTCATCTCCGCGACCTTGCCGCCGTCGAGCAGCTTCTTCATATCCTCGACCGCCTCCATGCCAACCAGATAGGGCAATTGCGCGACCGAGGCGTTGAGGCGGCCGGCCTTGATCGATTTGACGGCGTTGACGTTGCCGTCGACGCCGATGACGATCAGCTTGTCCTTGCCCGCCGAGCGCGCCGCTTCGACCGCGCCCAGCGCCATGTCGTCGTTGGCGCAGAAGATGGCGACCAGGTTCGGGGTGCGCTGCAACGTGTCATTGGTGATGTTGGCCGCCTTCAGGCTGTCCCAGTCGCCGGGCAGCGAAGCGACAATTTTGAGGCCCGGCGCCGCCTTCTTGAGCTCCTCGGCGAAGCCATGCGCCCGCTTCTCCCCGGTGATGTTGCCGGAAAGGCCCTCGATCACCAGCACCGGGCCCTTGGCGTCCTTGCCGAGCACGCTGACCAGATAGTCGGCGCCCTTGGCGCCGGCCGCCTCGTTGTCCGAGCCGATGTGAAAGGCGACGTCGACGCCGGCCTTCTTCGTGATCGCCGGATCGAGGTTGTTGTCGAGGTCGGCGACCGGGATCTTCATCTCGTTCGCCTGCTTGAGGCAGGAGAGCAGGATGGTCGAATTGATCGCCGCGGTGATCATCGCCGCCGGCTTCTTCTGCAGCATGGTGTTGCAGGCGTTGAGCTGCGGCTCGGCCGCCTGATCGGATTCGACCGCGTTGAGGTAGACGTCGACGCCGGCCTTCTTCGCGCCCACATCGACGCCCTTCTCCATCGCGCCCCAGAACGGATTGGACAGCGTCTTCATCAGGACGCCGAAGACCGGCTTGTCGGCGGCGAAGGCGGCCGACGCGGCAAATGTAAGCGCGGCGATCGAGGCGCCGAAGACCAGACGTTTCAACATGGGCCATACTCCCTTGACAGTCTTCATGGGTTCAGCGGGCGTCCGCGACCGCTCTCAGGCGAGGGCGCGCGGGCCCGGTCGATTCCCTCACCTTGAGGGTGCAGGGAAGCTCGATGCGCTCGACGCCGCCCGACGCCCCGCCCTTGAGGCGCCGCGTCAGCAGGCGCCAGGCGGCGGATGCGAAATCGTCGACCGGCTGGGCGACGGTGGTCAGATACGGCCTCAGCGCCCCCATCCAGTCGAAATCGTCGAAGCCGACGATCGACAGGTCGCCGGGGATGTCGAGGTCGAGACCGCGCGCCGCCTTGATCGAGGCCAGTGCGCAAACGTTGGTGAGCGCGAAAATCGCGGTCGGCCGATCCGGGCGGTTGAGCTCGATCTCGATCGCGCCGCGCAGGCTTTCGAGCTCCTGTCCGCCGTAGATGACGCGGTCGCGCCCCTCGAGGCCCGCCTCGCCAAGAGCGCGCCGGAAGCCGGCGATGCGCTGTTCGATGTTGTCGAGGCCTCTCGAATGGGTGACAACGGCGAGGTCCCGATGTCCGAGATCAGTGAGAGAGCGCGCCGCCGCATAGCCGGCGGCCTCGCAGTTCGCGCGCACCGTGTCGAATCCGGGCGCGCCGGCGCCGCGGTCGACCAGCACCGCGGGCGGCAGGCGTGGGCCGTCCCTGCCGCTGTTGAACGCGGTCATCGAATCGTCGGCGACCGGCACGATGATGAGGCCGTCGATGCGCCGCGCAATCAGCGCCTCGACCCTCCGGCGCTCCTTCGCCGCATCCTCGCCGGTGGAGACGGTCAGAAGATCGTACCCGTCGCCTTCCGCGAGCGCCTCGACCCGGTGGACGAGACCGGCGAAAAACACGTTCGCGATGTCGGGGACGACCACGCCGACGAGGCGGGTGGAGGCGCCGCGAAGGGCGCTCGCGGCGCGATCGAGCCGATAGTCGAGCGCCGCGATCGCCTCGGTGACCTTGCGGCGGCTCGCCTCTCCGACCGGGCGGTTGCCGTTGACGACATTGGAAGCGGTCGCAACCGATACGCCTGCGCGTAGCGCCACGTCCCGAATGGTGGGCGCTCTCCCCATCGCTCGTTCGCCTCCCAGAGCAGTCGATATGAGAGCCGGTCAGGCCGGCTTCTCTATAACGTTTTAGGCTATGTCCGGCGCGAGCGCGATGTCAAGCAACTTGCCGCCATCAGCTGCGCTCGACCGCCGTCGAGCGCGATCGCGCCACCGTCTCGCGCTGCGCGCGGCGGCAAGAGAGCGGCGGCAGGCCGCGAAGGATGAGACCGGCGTCGGCCACCGTCTGCCGGCCGATCTCGTAGAGCGCATCCCGCATCGCGCCGGCGCGATGCGGCGAAAGCAACAGACTCTCGACCTTGCGCGCTGGCTCGCCGGGCGGGGCGGGTTCTTGCGGAAAGACGTCCGTGCCGGCCCGGAAGCGGCCGGTTTCGACCTGACGCAGGAACTCGGGGAAATCGACCACCCCTGCCCGGCTCATCAGCAGGAAGACCGAGCCCGGCGCGATCATCTCGAACTCGCGCTTGCTCAAGAAGCCCTGGTTGTCGCTGGTCACGGCGGCGAACACGACAATGACCTGGCTCGTCTTCAACACCTCCTCGAGCGGGGCCGCTGCGACGCCGAAGCCAGCCATGAAATGATCGGACACCCACGGATCGTACGCCTTGACCGGGCAGCCGAACGGTCCGAGCAGGGATATGAAGGCGCGCGCCAAATCGCCGAAGCCGATGAGACCCACGCGCGCCCCGTAAAGCGAGAAACAACCTTCGGCGCCGTCGAGCAGCCATTTCTCGTTTCCCTTCCGCATGGCGCGGTCCGCCGCCGTCACGCCGCGGCAGAGGTCGATCGCCATGCCGAGCGCCATTTCGGCGACGGGCCTCGCGAAAGCGGAGCCCGGCGCCAGCACATGGATTCCGCGCGCAAAGCAGGTCTCGTAGTCGACGTTCTGGAGGAAGTTGGTCTCGACATTGATGATGGCGCGCAGTTTCGGCGCACGCTCGAGGCGGGATTTCGGCATGTCGCTCTGGCCGATCAGGAGCGCCATCTCGGTGAGATACGACTCCAGGCGTTTGGCCGGCATCCGGCCTGGCCCCTCATGGATCACAAGCTCGCCCAGATCCTCGAGCCGCGCCCAGATGTTCGGCTCGAAGATTTCCTCGAAAGCGCGCGGTTGCGGATCGATCACGATCAGGGGTTTCGCCGCCAATCTTCGCTCCCTTCAAGAAGGTTTCTCGAAGCCAATACGGAGACGTGTTGCTCAATGTCAAATTGGCGACAAGAGTTTCGTCATTGAGTCAAACCTCGGCCTGCTGACCCCGTGTCCAGGACGAAGCCGCCAATCGAGCGAGGGTGATCGTGACAATGCGCCGAACTCTGTGCGCTCCACGCGGGCTTGCCATCTGATGGGTAGAAGAGTAGAAAGGTAGAAGAATGGATACTTTTGCAGAAAGAAGGATCGGTGACTCTCAACATCAAAGACCCGGAAGTCCATCGGCTCGCGCAAGCGATCTCCCGCGCCACCGGGGAGAGCATGACCCGTGTCGTCAAGGAAGCGCTTCGAGAGCGATACGCCCAAATTGAGCGCCGGAGGGGAAAGGCCAGCGTGGAGGAATTGCTGGCGATCGCGGATCGGGCCGCGGCTCATGTGAAGCGCCCGTATCTCGATCATGCCGAGCTCCTTTACGACGAGAACGGCCTGCCTAAATGATCCTGGACACCTCGGCGATGGTGGCCATTCTCTACCGTGAACCCGAGGCGGCCGATTTTGCGCGAGCCATCCGCGACGCCGAGGCGTGCCGTATCAGCGTTGCGAATTACGTTGAACTGTCCATAGTGATCGAAAGGCAGCTTGGTCCGGAGGGTATGCGCCAGACAGAGGTCTTCCTTCGTCGCGCCGGCGTCGTGATCGAGCCGGTGACGGTCGATCAGGGCGAGCTTGCCCGCCAGGCCTTTCTCGACTTCGGGAAGGGGCGCCACAAGGCGGGCCTGAACTTCGGCGATTGCTTTTCCTACGCGCTGGCGAAGGCCACGGGCGAACCGCTCCTGTTCAAAGGCGACGATTTCAGCCAGACCGACATAAAGGCTGCATAGAGAGCGCTGCGCGCTGTGCTTCGGTGAACAAGTGATCGATACAAACCGAATATTTTCGATCGCCCCGATGATGGACTGGACCGACCGGCGCTGCCGGGCGTTCCATCGCGTCCTCACCCGCCGCGCCCGGCTCTATACCGAAATGGTGACGGCGGACGCGGTTATCTTCGGCCCCCGCGAGCGGCTGATCGGCTTCGACGCGGATGAGCATCCGGTCGCGCTGCAGCTCGGTGGGGCCGAACCGAAGCGCCTCGCTCAAACCGCGCGCATCGGCGCCGACTTCGGCTATGACGAGGTCAACCTCAACTGCGGCTGCCCGTCCGACCGGGTGCAAAGCGGCCGGTTCGGCGCCTGCCTCATGCGCGAGCCCGGCCTCGT
This sequence comes from Roseiarcus sp., assembly GCA_035572075.1. Lineage (GTDB taxonomy): Bacteria > Pseudomonadota > Alphaproteobacteria > Rhizobiales > Beijerinckiaceae > Roseiarcus. Next base: position 5,644 of record DATNBG010000304.1, read on the forward strand.
CGCCGAATGCGTGGCGGCGATGGCCGCGGGCGTCGATGTTCCGGTCACAGTCAAGTGCCGCATCGGCGTCGACGAGCAGGAGCCGCGCGAAGCCCTCTTCGCCTTCGCCGACGCGGTGAAGGCGGCGGGCGCGGCGGCTTTGATCGTTCATGCCCGCAAAGCCTGGCTCGAGGGCCTGAGCCCCAGGGACAACCGGTCGATCCCGCCGCTCGATTACGGCCTGGTTCATGACTTGAAGCGCGCCCATCCCGGCTGGCCGGTCGTCCTCAACGGCGGCCTTCCCGATCTCGAGGCGGCGCGCGCTGAGCTCGCTCATGTCGACGGAATCATGCTCGGGCGCGCGGCCTATCAGAGCCCGGAGCTCCTGATCGGCGTCGATCCCCTGCTGTTCGGCGACGAAGCGCCGGTCGCGGACGCCTTCGAGGCGATCGAGGCTTTTATGCCGAGAATCGCGCGCGGGCTCGAGCGCGGCGAGCGCCTGCACGACTACACCCGGCATCTCCACGGCCTGTTCGCGGGCCTGCCCGGGGCGCGCGCGTATCGGCGCGTTCTCGCAAGCGAGGCGATCCGCCCCGACGCGGGGCTCGAAGTGTTGCGCGCCGCCGTCTCCCGCGTTGAGCGCATTTCGGGGCCGCGGATCCCTGAGTTCATTCAATCCGCCGCGTGCGATTGGGAAACTCCGCGCGGGCAAGCGGTCAAGTGAGGTTTTCGAGACCCGCCACGGAGCCCTTGCGCGCTGTCGCCTCAAGCCGGCGCGGAAGGAAGGACCGCTCTTGGATGAAGTCAGCGCCGCGAGCGCCTATGTAATGTTGTTCTTCTGTTGTTCAGTGCCGAGGCCAGAACGAATTGCATCGCGCGGAGTGACAGGTTTTGACGCCTAATACGAAATCCGCCTGATTGATTCTCGTTTGCCCCGAACCGACCGGCCGCCACTTCCGAGTCCGTTTTGAGCGATTCCAATGGCCTGCGGCGCCATTTTCGATTCTCTCAGTCCTTCCCGTCTTGCCGCCGAAGCTCGGTCGTTTGATCTTCCTGAGAAACGCGAGCAGTCTTCGGGAATCATTCTGAAAAACACTATCATGCCCAAGCAGGCCTGTCAAGAAATTGTCGATTCTCCCGTCGATGGCCTTGGCCTCGACCCGGCGCCTTCGCCGTTGTCGGAAACGCCGGGCGATCTGGTCAACCGAATCCCGTATAACGGCTTGAAAAAAAGTTCTCTCGGCGCCAAGCCCGCGGCGGCGAGGAGAGGGTGAAGCGCATCAGCGCCGCCGCGAGCGGGTCGCGATCCGCCCGCCGCGCGCCGCGCGCGATCGCGCCCCGACGAGGCGCTGGCCAAGGCCCGCCATCACCGCGAGGCGATCGGCTTCGCTCATCGCCGTCCAGGCGGCGATCTCCGCCGTCGTCCGGCCGCAGCCGACGCATATGTCCGACAGCGGATCGAGGACGCAGACGTTGACGCAGGGAGTCGAAATCGACGCAGACATGGGCCCTGACTTAAGCGGCGGAATGGCCGATGAGAAGTCCGCACCAGGCGGCGATCTCGGCGCATTGCTGGGCGGCGCCGGCGACATCGCCGGTCTGGCCGCCGATCGCGCGCCGCGCCAGGGCGACCACGCCCAAGGCGGCGGCGCCGCTCATGAACGCCGCGACGAGCGCGTGGATGAGGCCGAGCGCCACAAGGCCTAGGCCAAGCGCAATGACCAGCGCCGAGCCCCAGGCGGCGGCGAGCGCATTCAACTCGAGCCGTCCGGCCGCGGCGCCCGCGCCGTCGGCGCGCGCGGGAGGCAGAAGCGCCAGCGGCATGAGCGCGGCGGCGCGGGAAAGAGCGGCGACCAGGATGAGGCTCAAGGCCGCACGCCAGAAGGAGCCCTCGAGCGAAGCGGCGAGCGCGCCGACCCTGAGGATGAGGGCGAGCGCGAGCGCCGCCGCGCCATAGGCGCCGATGCGGCTGTCGCGCATGATCTCGAGCGTCCTTTCCCTTGTCGAGCCGCCGCCGAAACCGTCGGCCGTGTCGGCGAGTCCGTCCTCATGCATGGCGCCGGTCGCGGCGATGAGCGCCGCCGTCGACAAGCCGGCGCGGAGCAGCGGGGGCAGTCCGAGGAATGTGGTCAGCGCCAGGGCCAGCGCGCCGATGAGGCCGACCGCGGCGCCCGCGACCGGCGCCGCCCAGGCGATGCGGCCGATGTCGAGGGGCTCGCCCTCGGCAGACTCGCCGGCGCGGATGCAGGTGAAGAAGCGCAAAGCGCCCGCGACGTCGCGGGCGGCGGGAGCGAGGGGCAGGCTCACGCGACCCACAGAAAGATGATGACCGCCGCCGCCCCGATCGCCGTCTGGCCCGACTCGACAATGCCCCATTGGCGGACAAGGGCGCGCGCCGCCGCCACTTCGCCGCCGCGCAGCGAGCGGATCTGGTTGTCGAGCGGCGCCATGACGAAAAAGGCGTAAAGCCAGCTTGCGATGATGAGGAGCGCGCCAAACGCAAAGCGCACGTCCTCGGATTCGAAATAGGCGATGAAGCCGGCGACCGCCGCCAGAAGCGCAAGCGCGGCGAGGAGCGCGAAGCCGCGGCTGTCGCTCGGCCCCCATTCGCTGAGCAGCGCCTCCTCGTCGAGCTTAAGGCGCGCCGGCTGCTCGACCCAGTTGACATAGAACGAGGCGCCGGTGAAGGCGGCGGCGAATGCCAGAGCAAGCGTTCCCCAGATCATTGCGGCTCTCCACTGCGAGGGGCTCATGTAGCATGAAGCGGGACGGAAAGCCCGCGCTCGCGTGGCTGGAGTTCGTCCCGGCGTCCCGGCCACTTGACAAGGCGCGAGGTCCTGCCCAGTCTAAAGTCCAAGGGGATGGGGTTCCCCTTCAACCGCCCGAAAGCCTCGAAAGCCCGACGGCTGATGACCCCTACCGTGCGCGATCAGCGCGGTGGGCGGTCGATTCTTGCCGAGCGATCCCTGCCGCATGAACCGGAGAGGGATCATGGCGAGCGTTTGGCTCCATTCCGCGTTGTGGCTGGGACTGGCGCTGTTGGCGTCGCTCATTTCGATTCGCGTCGCCGTCTCGGTGGCGCTGATCGAGCTCGTCGTCGGCGCGGTTGCCGGCAACCTGATCGGTCTTCAGATCACCGACTGGGTCAATTTCCTTTCCGGCTTCGGCGCGATTCTGCTGACTTTTCTCGCCGGCGCGGAGATCGATCCGGCGATCGTCAGAAAGCACTTCTGGTCAAGCATGTCGATCGGAATCGTTGGCTTCGTCGCGCCTTATCTCGGCGTGCTGACTTACGCGCATTTCGTCGTCGGCTGGCCTTGGCCTCAGGCGCAGATCGCCGGGATTGCCCTGTCGACCACGTCGGTCGCGGTCGTTTATGCGGTGATGATCGAGACCGGGTTCAACAACACCGAAATCGGCAAAATCATTCTCGCCGCCTGCTTCATCAACGATCTCGGCACGGTGCTGGCGCTCGGCGTGGTCTTCGCCCGCTATAACTGGTGGCTCCTGCTATTCGGGGTCGTAACCGTGGCCGTGGTCATTGTCCTAGCGCGCTATGCGCCGTGGATGTTCAAACGCCTCGGGCAACGAGTGAGCGAGCCGCAAACAAAGTTCGTCTCGCTCGTTCTGCTCGGACTGGGCGGAATGGCGTCCGCGGTGGGGAGCGAGGCGGTGCTGCCAGCCTATCTGGTCGGCATGGCGCTCGCGCCGACGTTTCTCGCCGAACGCGAGCTGCCCCATCGCATGCGCATCATCGCCTTCTCGATCCTCACGCCATTCTATTTCCTCAAGGCAGGATCGCTGGTTGAATTTCGCGCGGTCATCGCCTCGATCGGGCTCATCGTGGTCTTTCTCGCCATCAAGATGGCCACGAAGTTCATCGGTATTCTGCCCTTGACCCGCTATCACGAATTCGACCGGCGCGAGGGGATGTACACGACGCTGATGATGTCGACCGGCCTGACGTTCGGTTCAATCTCCGCGCTGTTCGGGCTGACCAACGGAATCATCGACCAGACTCAGTATACAATTCTGGTCACCGCCGTGATCGGCAGCGCCATCGTGCCGACGCTGATTGCGCAGACGTGGTTTCAGCCCGCATTCAAGCCGCTCACCGGTGAGGCCGAAGTGCTGGAGGCGGAGGAGGCTGCGTGGGAGGAGCCGTGACCCGCGACGGACCGCGATCGGACGGCGGCTGTCGCTTTCGCGGCGGCGCTCGCCGCTTCGATCCGCTCGCGTCCCGTCGAACCGACACTTGGCGCAATAACAGGGATACACGATGTGGACTTATGTCGCGATTGCCATTGGCGGCACGCTCGGCTGCTGGGCGAGATACGCGCAGACGAGCTGGGTTCAGACGGCGTTCGGCCGCGATTTCCCGTTCGCGACAATGAGCATCAACGTGATCGGAAGCTTCCTAATGGGCTTCTTGTTCATCGTGACCCTGGAACGCCTGATGATTCCGCCAAGCGTTCGCGCTGGCGTTTTGACCGGCGTTCTCGGCGGCTACACGACCTTTTCGACTTTCGAAATGGAGACGCTGCTCTTGGCCGAAAGCGGAGAGTTCTTCAAGGCGGCGTCTTATGTGATTCTGTCTGTCGTCATTGGATTTGCAGCCGCTTTCGGCGGCGCCTACGTCGCTAGAAATCTGTGAATGAGGAACAAGCGATGGCGAACGAAGTCCTCATGGTTCGGATCTATTTGAGCGAAGCGGATCACGGGCGGCGCAGAGCCCTCATGCAGGAGATCTTCTCGATTTTGCACGACCGGCATGCGGTGCAGGGGGTCACGGTCTTCAGAGGCGTCGCCGGATTCGGGGCCCGCGGGGAGGTCCATGCCGATGATATCCTGCGGCTCAATGTCGACCTGCCCCTGGTGATCGAATTCTTCGATGAGCCAGAGGTCGCGGAGGCGGCAATCCATCTGCTCGACGATCTGGTGCCCGGAGGACACATTGTATCCTGGCAGGCGCGACGCCATGGCGCCGCCGGCAAGCCTCTGAAGCGCGCCTGAGATCGCCGCTCGGTCCGGAGCGCTCAACCTTCCAGCTCGGCGAGCCACACCTGCATGGAGCCGGGCGCGCGATTGGCCCAGAGGTGATAGGGCAGCGCGACGAGCGCGGCGGCGCGGGCGGCGGGCGGCTCAGTCGAATAGAGCGCGGCTTCCCTGCCGGGGGCGAGCCGTTTCGCGGGCGCCTTCAGCGTCATGGCGCCGCCGAACAGATCGGTCCGCCATTCCGCGTCGATCGGAGCCGAGCGCGGCAGCGTCAGAGTCTGGACGGGTCCCCCAGGATTGTCGGCCTCCTCGACGCAATAGATCAGCGGACCGCGCCTCAGCGCCGCTCGCCCAATGTCCATGCGCACATTCGGATGAGCGTAGAGCCGTTCGGCCGGCATCTCGAGATCGAGCGTCACCGCGTCCCCCTTGCGCCAGGTTCTGCGGATGGCCGCGTATCCGTTCGTGGCGGCGAGCGCGACGCGTTCGCCGTTGACCGCCGCGGTCGCGCCCTTCGCCCAACCGGGAATGCGCAGCTTGAGATCGAAAGCCGCCGGCGCCTCCGGATCGATTGCGATACGGACCTCGCCGGTCCAGGGATAGTTGCTTGTCTCGCTGAGCGCGACTTTGACGCCCGCCAACGTCGCCGTCGTTTCGAACCCGCCGTAGAGGTGGAAGGCGACGCCGTCCGCCCGCGTCGAGATTGCATAGCCGGCCACCGAGGCGACAAGGCGCGAGACGTTCATGGTGCAGCAGGGGCAGACGTGCCAGGCCCAGCGCCGATGCTGGCCGCGGCTTTCGAGCGGATTGGAATAAAAGTAATGCGTCCCGTCGCGGGCGAGGCCGGTCAGCGCGCCATTGAACAGCGCCAGCTCCATCACGTCGGCGTAAGCCCCGTCGAGGTCGAGATGCAGCATCCGGTGGGCCCAGAAGATAAGCGCGACCGACGCGCAGGTCTCCGCATAGGCCGTTTCGTTGGGCAGGTCGTAAGGCTCGGTGAAACCCTCGTTGGTCTCTTTCGGCCCGAGGCCCGCCGTCACGTACATCTGCGCCGTAGTGACGTCGAGCCACAGCGCCTCGCAGGCGCGTTTCAGACCCTGATCATCCAGCTCAAGCGCGAGGTCGGCCATCGCGGAGGCCATATACATCGCGCGCACGGCGTGCCCCACGACCCGCCTCTGCTCGCGGACGGGGATGTGCGATTGATTGTACTCGTAGGTTCCGGCCCAGTAGCTCGCCGGATCTTCGCCTCGCGCCAGCGCCTCCTCGGTGAAATAGTGCGGCTGATGGCCCCGCTCGTCGATGAAGTAGGCGGCGAGATCGAGGCGGCGGCGATCGCCGGTGAGACGATAAAGCTTGACGAGCGCGAGCTCGATCTCCTGGTGGCCGGGATAGCCGCGCTTTTGTCCGGGGCCGCGGCCGAACACGCTGGCGATGTGATCGACATAGCGCTCCATGATGTCGAGCATCTTGCGCCGTCCGGTGGCGCGAAGGTAGGCGATCGCGCCTTCGATGAGGTGCCCGGCGTTGTAGAGCTCGTGGTTATCGCGCAGGTTCGTCCAGCGTTTCTCAGGCTCGCGCCCGTTGTACCAGCAGTTGAGGTAGCCGTCCGGCGATTGCGCCCGCGCGAGGTCGTCGACGATGGCGTCGATCTTCGCTTCGATGTCCGCGTCGCGCCGATGGGCGAGCGCGTAAGACGCCGCCTCGATCCACTTGCCGACATCCGAGTCCCAGAACACCTGCATGGTGAAGCCGTGACTGTTCCTTGGGATTGCGAGCGGCGGAACCGGCTTCGGCAGCTTGAGCGAATCGAGGATGCCGGCCTCCTTGAGCTTTGCGTGCTGGCTCGGGATCGTGCGCTCGAGCACCGCCTCGAGCCGCTCGCGCCAGAACGGGCCAGTGATGCGGACGTCCGCGAACGGAATTGAAGAATAGGCGCGCCCGCTCATGATCGTCCCCCCGTCTCGCTGCACGGCCTGGCCCCGCACGAATCGCGAATGACGAGCGAGCACGGCAATCGGCGCACGCCGTGAAGCGCGCGGCCCGCCATCATCTCCACAAGCGAAGCGCCAGCCTCGCGGCCGAGCGTGTCGAGATTCATGTCGATGCTGGTCAGCCGCGGCCGCGAGGCCTCGACCATGACGTCCCAATTGTCGAACCCGACCACGGCGACGTCAGCCGGCACCGCGAGGCCCATCTCGCGCAGGGCGTCGACCGCGCCGCGCGCGATTTGGTCGTTGCCGCAAAAAAGCGCGTCCGGCGCGGCGCGGCGTCGTGAGAAGAGCTCCTGCGCCGCCTCGCGTCCAAAAGCCTCGGACCAGCGGCCCGGGCGGCAATCGCGCTCGCCCGCGTTCAGCCCGGCCTCGGCGAGCGCCTTGCGCCACCCCGCTTCGCGCAGGCGGACCGCCTCGAACCGTTCGGGTCCGGTGATATGGGCGATTCTTCGGCGCCCCAACGCCGCGAGATGGCTGACCGCGAGCCTTGCCCCGCCCTCGTCGTCCGGCAAGAGGCAGAGCGCGTCCTTGCTCTCAACCTGCGAGAACACATAGACCACCGGCAAGCCGCGCGCGGCCGGTTCGATGGGCAAGCGCCGGTCGGCCCGGCGCGCGGTGACCACCAAGCCGTCGACCCGCTTGCCCAGGAGCTGATCGATATGGCGGCGCTCGCGCACCGGATCGTCGGTGGCGTTGCACATGAAGATCGCGACGCCATGATCGAACAGGCGCCGCTCGAGCGCCTCGACGATCGGGAAAGCGAACCGGCCGAAACTGTCGTTGGAAAGAATGCCGACCGTCATCGACCGCGCCCGATGCAGGCTCTGCGCCAGATCGTTCGGCCGGTAGTCGATCGCCTTGGCGACCTTGAGAACCCTGGCGCGCGTTTCGGCGCTGAGCCGCCCGCTCGCGTTGAGCGCCTTGGACACGGTTCCGATCGAGACGCCGGCCAGACGCGCGACATCG
>DATNBG010000305.1:0-2312 GCA_035572075.1 Roseiarcus sp.
TCTGACCCATCCGCCGGCGGGCGGGGGGCCGCTCGCGACCGCCCCCGCGAAGCGGTCCGGCCTGCGCCGGTTCGCCCTTCCGGTCGTGATCCTCGCCGCGCTCGTCTATGGCGGCAAGGCGGCCTACGACTGGTTCGTCGATGGGCGCTTCCTGGTCTCGACCGACGACGCCTATGTCGGCGCGGACACGTCCATCATCGCCGCCAAGGCGACCGGTTACCTCACCGCGGTTCCGGTGGTCGACAACCAGGTCGTGCACAAGGGCGACCTCCTGGCTCAGATCGACGACGGCGACTACCGGAACGCCCTCGACGCGGCCAAGGCGCGCATCGACACCCAGGACGCGACCATCGCCCGCTTCGGCCGTCAGATCGACGCGCAGGCGGCGATCATCGCCCAGGCTCAGGCGCAGGTCGCCGCCGCGGACGCGCAGGTCAGGAGCGCTGAGGCCGACGCCGAGCGCGCGGCGCTCGAATATGACCGCTCCTACAAGCTCGCGCAGACCAATTTCGGCTCGCAGCAGCGGCTCGAGCAGGCGACCGCCGATCGCGACCGCACCGTGGCGGCGCTCGCCTCCGGCGCCGCCGCCAAGGCCTCGGCGATCGCCTCGCTCGAAGGCTCGAAAGCCAATCTCGATGTGCTGAAGGCGCAGAAGGACGAGGCCCAGCGCCAGCGCGACGAACTCGTGACCGCGCTCGAAATGGCGAAGCGCAACCTGTCGTTCACCCGCGTGCTCGCTCCCTTCGACGGAAGGATAGGCAACAAGGCGGCCGAGGTCGGCGAACTGGTGCAGCCGGGAACCCGGCTGATGGCGCTGGTGCCGCTCGACGCCGCCTATGTCGACGCCAATTTCAAGGAGACCCAGCTCGCCGGCATCAAGCCCGGGCAGAAAGTCGATGTCGCCATCGACGCCCTCGATGGCAAGGTGGTGGAGGGCGTGGTCAAGTCGATCTCGCCCGCCTCGGGGGCGCAGTTCTCGCTGCTGCCGCCCGACAACGCGACCGGCAATTTCACCAAGGTCGTGCAGCGCGTCGCGGTGCGCGTCACCTTCCCCGAAGATGTGCTGAAGACCGTGCCGTTGAGGCCCGGGCTCTCGGTGGTCGCGACGGTTCACACCCGCGATCCGAACACGCCGAAACCGAGCCTCATCGGCGCGCTCGGGCTCGAAGCCTTCGCCACCCGAAGCGTCAAGCCGTGAGCGACGTCGCGCTTCGGACGCCGGGCGCGCCGCTGCCCGCGGCCGCCGCGCGCCCCTTTCCGGCCGCGGCGCCGAATTTCTCGATCAAGCGGATCGCGGCCTTCGTCTTCATGGTGTTCGGGATGTTCATGGCGATCCTGGACATCCAGATCGTCTCCGCCTCGATCTCGGAGATCCAGGCCGGGCTCTCCGCCTCGTCCGACGAAATCACCTGGGTCCAGACCGCTTATCTGGTCGCCGAAGTGATCATGATTCCGCTGTCGGGCTTCCTGTCGCGGATGCTGTCGACAAGGATCACCTTCGCCGTTTCGGCGGGCGGCTTCACCCTCATGAGCTTCATGTGCGCCCACGCCAATTCGATCCAGGAAATGATCGTCTGGCGCGCGGCTCAGGGCTTCATCGGCGGGGGGATGATCCCGACCGTGTTCGCTTCCGCGTTCACCATCTTTCCGCGCGACAAGCAGCCGATCATCGCGCCCGTGATCGGCCTCGTGGCGACGCTCGCGCCGACGATCGGGCCGACGGTCGGCGGCTATCTCACCGACTATTTTTCCTGGCACTGGCTGTTTCTGGTCAATCTCTTCCCCGGCATCGTCGTCACCGTCGCGACCTGGCTTCTGATCGACTTCGACGAGCCCGACTATTCGCTGCTCACCCACTTCGACTATTTGGGCCTCCTCACCATGGCCGGCTTTCTCGGCGCGATGGAATACGCGCTCGAGGAAGGGCCGTCGAAGGACTGGTTTTCGAGCGAGCCGGTCACGATCGCCATTGTCATTTCCGCGGCGAGCGGCGTCGCCTTTTTCTGGCGGATGGCGGCGGCCCGCCAGCCGATCGTCGATCTCACCGCCTTCCGAGACCGCAATTTCTGGACCGGCTCGATGTTCGCCTTCGTGCTCGGCATCGGCCTCTATGGCCTGACCTACATCTATCCGGTCTATCTCGCGGTGGTGCGCGGCTACTCGTCCCTGATGATCGGCAAGACCATGTTCGTGACCGGCCTCAGCATGTTCTTCATGGCGCCGGTCTCCGGGCGCCTGATGAATCGCGTCGACCCGCGGATCATGATCGCGACCGGCTTCATCCTGTTCGCCATCGGCACGTATCAGGCCTC
>DATNBG010000306.1:0-4548 GCA_035572075.1 Roseiarcus sp.
TTGCCGCGCTCGACGGTGAACTCGAGGTCCTGCATGTCCTTGTAATGCTTTTCGAGAAGCCTGGTCGTCGCGATGAACTGCTTGAAAACGTCCGGCATCAGCTGTTCGAGCGAGGGCTGGTCGGAATGGGCCGCTCGTCGCGCGGCCTCGGTGATGGCTTGGGGCGTGCGGATGCCGGCGACCACGTCCTCACCCTGAGCGTTGACGAGAAACTCGCCGAACAGCGCATTCTCGCCGGTCGACGGATTGCGGGTGAAGGCGACGCCGGTCGCCGAGGTCTCGCCCATGTTGCCGAACACCATCGCCTGCACATTGACGGCGGTGCCCCAGTCGGCGGGGATCGCATTGAGGCGGCGATAGGTGATGGCGCGCTGGTTCATCCAGGAGGAGAACACCGCCCCGATCGCGCCCCACAGCTGATCGCGCGGACTTTGCGGGAACGGCTTGCCGGTCTCCTCGACGACCTTCGCCTTGTAGTCGGCGATCACCGCGCGCCAGTCCTCGGCCTTGAGGTCGGTGTCGAGCGAGTAGCCCTTGCCTTCCTTGAACCGCTCGAGGATGTCCTCGAAATTGTGGGCGTCGACCTCGAGCACGACGTTCGAATACATCTGGATGAAGCGGCGATAGGAATCGAACGCGAAACGCGCGTCGCCCGACGCGTTCGCCAGGGTTTCGGCCGCGGCGTCGTTGAGCCCGAGATTGAGGACGGTGTCCATCATGCCGGGCATGGACGCGCGCGCGCCCGACCGCACCGAGACAAGCAGCGGATTGGCCGCCTCGCCGAACGCGCGCTCCGTGAGGCGGCCGACTTCGGCGATTGCGGCGTCGACCTGGGGGCCAAGGTCGGGGGGATAGGTTTTGCCGTTGGCGTAGAAAAAGGAGCAGACCTCGGTGGTGATGGTGAAGCCCGGCGGCACGGGGAGAGCGAGCGAAGCCATCTCGTGCAGGTTCGCGCCCTTGCCGCCGAGCAGGTTCTTCATCTCCGCCCGGCCTTCCGCGCGCTCGGCGCTGAAGGAATAGACCCACTTCGTCATTTGCCTCTCCAATGCCCTCAGCGCGTCAGGCCCGGGGCTGCAATCCCATGCCGAAGCTCACCCATCCGACCCCGTGGAACAGGAGGTCGACGCCGAGCAGGGTTCCGAGGACATAAACGCTGTCGAGCGGCCAATGGCTCACAATAATCAGGCCGATCAGGATTGTGACCGCGGCGGCGAGAAAGACGATCGCGCGCGGCTGGTCGGCCGGAAGCTGCGCGGCCAGCCAGGCGCGCACCACGCCGGCGGCGATGAGGCCTGCGCCGAGGAGAAGCGTCAGCGCGACCGAGGCGAGAGTGGGATTGACGATGCACAAGACCCCGACGGCGATATAGAGAAGGCCGCCGATCACCCAGAGAAAAAACCGGCCCCAGCCGCGCGAATGCATGCCGATGCCGATCTCGGCCCCGCCGGCGATCAGGAACAGGACGCCGTTCAGCGTCACCGTCACGATGGTCGCGATCAGCGAAAAGGCGATCGCGGCCGCGCCGAGGACGACCAGAAGCACGCCGAAGGCGGTGATCGCCGCCCATTTGCCGGTCAGGCGCTCGATGGCGTCGCCGAGACTGTGCTGGGAGGGCCCGGCTTTCGGCGCGTTCGGCATTCAACCTCTCTCGTCACCAAAACAGGGCGCGGCGCGCAAACGCGTTTGGCTCGGCTCGTCATCGCGAGGACCCCCGGGTCTTGGCCCGGGGGGACGTGGCGATCCAGAGCCGCCGCTCCAGCCCTTCGCCCCTGGATCGCTTCGCATACGCTCGCGATGACGACCCTGGTTCGACCAAATGACGCCGCCTAGCGCGGGCGCTTGAGCTCGCCAAGCACCTGCGCCGCATATTCGACCATCGGAACGATGCGGCCGTAGTTGAGCCGGGTCGGCCCGATGACCCCGAGCACGCCGGCGATGCGATGGTCGCTGTCCCTCAAGGGGGCCGCGATCATCGACGATCCGGACAGCGAGAACAGCTTGTTCTCCGAGCCGATGAAAATCTTGACGCCCTCCCCGGTCTCGGCGCGATGCAGAAGCTCGATCACGTCGGTCTTGGTCTCGAGGTCGGCGAACAGCGTGCGGATGCGCTCGAGATCCTCGGTGGCGCGCACATCGCCGATGAGGTTGGCCTGCCCGCGGACGATCAGTTGCTCGCGCGATCCCCCGGCGCCGGACCACGAGGCGAGGCCCGCTTCGACCAGGCGGGCGGCGATCTCGTCGAGCTCCTGGCGCGCGTCGCGGCGCGCGGCTTCGATTTCCGCCATCACTTCGGCGAGCGTGCGGCCGCGAATGCGGGCGTTGAGGAAGTTGCTGGCCTCGACCAGGGTGGAAGCGGGCATCCCGGGGGGCGTCGCGATCACCCGGTTTTCGATCGAGCCGTCCTCGGAGACCAGGACCGCCAGCGCGCGCGAGGACTCGAGCCGCACGAATTCGACATGCTTGAGCCTGGCGTCGGTCTTGCTGGTCAGCACCACGCCCGCGCCGCGGGTGAGTTCCGAAAGCAGGCTCGTCGTTTCGGCGAGCGCGCCTTCGAACCCGCTCCCCTCCGCCGCCGCCCGCACCTCTCTGTCGATGCGCGCGCGCTCCTCGCGTCCCAAATCCCCGAATTCGAGCAGCGCGTCGACGAACAGCCTGAGGCCCTGCTGGGTCGGCAGGCGCCCGGCGCTCGCGTGCGGGGCGTAGATGAGGCCAAGCTCCTCGAGATCCTGCATCACGTTGCGAACCGAGGCGGGCGACAGCGACATCGGCAGCATCCGCGACAGATGACGGGAGCCGACCGGTTCGCCGTGGGCGAGATAGGCGTCGACGATGTTGCGGAAAATCTCGCGCGAGCGCGCGTTCAGCGCCGTCAGCGCGCTCGACTCGGCTGGGCGTTCCGGGGGAGCCGGCATGGGCGCCAAGAATGGCCGGAACCGGCCCCATGCGCAAGGCGGCGCCGCTTGCCGCGCCCGCGATTGAAATGAAGGCGATGACCTGCCAAACATGGCCCGCGATCGACGGGGAGAAGGCGGCGTTGGGCGAGATGTTGCGGTCGGGCGGACAGATTCTCATCGATCAGCTCGTCGCGCAGGGGGTGAAACGGGTCTATTGCGTGCCGGGCGAATCCTACCTCGCCGCCCTCGACGCCATGAACGGGACGCCGATCGAAGTGACCGTCTGCCGGCAGGAGGCGGGCGCCGCGATGATGGCGCTGACCGAGGGGCGGCTCACGGCAAGGCCGGGAATCTGTTTCGTCACCCGCGGGCCCGGCGCGATGAACGCGGCGCATGGGCTCCATATCGCCGAGCACGATTCGGCGCCGATGATCCTGTTCATCGGCCAGGTCGAGCGGGCGATGATCGGGCGCGGCGCTTTCCAGGAGATGGACTATCGCGCGCTGTTCGCCTCGACCACGAAGCTCGTGACCGAGATCAAGACCGCGGCGCAGATCCCGGAGATCGTCCATCGCGCGTTTCACGTCGCCATGCAGGGCAGGCCCGGGCCGGTTGCGATCGCGCTGCCCGAGGACATGCTGACCGAAACGGCGGCGGTTAAGGACGCGCCGCGCGCCGACCGGGTTCCGATCTGGCCGGGGCTGACCCAGATGGCCGAATTGCAGAAGATGCTGTGGGCGGCGAAGAGTCCGATCGCCATTCTTGGCGGCGGCGGATGGACCGCCCAGGCGAGCGCCGCCTTCGCCCGGTTCGCCGAACGCTTCGACCTGCCCGTGACCGGCTCGTTTCGCCGCTCGAGCGCCTTCGACGGGGGCCATGACAATTTCGCGGGCGAAGTCGGCCTCTCCATCAATCCGAAGCTCAAAGCGCGGGTCGAGGCGGCCGATCTTGTGCTTCTCGTCGGCGGACGGATGTCGGAAGCGTCCTCGCTGGGCTACACCCTGTTCGGCGTCCCTGAGCCAAGGCAGCGGCTCGTCCACGTTCATCCCGACGCCGGCGAGATCGGGCGCACCTATCATCCCGCGCTCGGCATCGTCGCGACGACGCCCGAGTTCTGCGCCGCGCTCGAAGGCGTCGAGCCGCCGGCCAAGATCGGCTGGTCGGCCGAAACGCGCGCCGCGCGCGCCGACTACCTGGCCTGGAGCGAACAGGCGCCGGCCAATCCGGGCCCCGTGCAATTGGGCGAGATCATGTTCGCGATCAGGCGGCGCTCGCCGGAGGGAATCTTCACCAACGGCGCCGGCAATTTCGCCATCTGGGTTGGCCGCTTCCTGCGCTTTCACTCCGTCGAGCAGCAATTGGGCCCGACATCGGGATCGATGGGCTTCGGCCTGCCGGCGGCGATCGCCGCCAAGCGCGTCTTTCCCGAGCGGACGGTCGTCTGCTTCGCCGGCGACGGCGACTTCCTCATGAACGGGCAGGAATTCGCCACCGCCGTTCAGTACGGCCTGCTAATCATCGTGGTTCTGATCGACAATGGCATGTATGGCACGATCCGCATGCACCAGGAGCGCGAATATCCCGGGCGGGTCATCGCAACCGCGCTCAGCAATCCCGATTTCGCGGCCTATGCGCGCGCGTTCGGCGGCCACGG
>DATNBG010000307.1:0-2474 GCA_035572075.1 Roseiarcus sp.
GCGCGCCGGTCCGCTGAAGACAGGCGTCGGAAAGATCGCGCAGGCGCTCGAACGGCTCCGCAAGCCGGATTGGCGCCAGCGCGCCTTCGCCCGCCGTGAACGGCTCGCGCTCAGGGGCGCCAACAGCGGTATCGACTGGCGGCTCGGCGAGATTGGCGTGCGCGCTGACCCCGGTGATCGGCGCCTTCAGCCGAGCGACGTTTCGGGTGAGCGCCGCCGCGCTGGCCGCGACCTGTCGTTGGAACGCGCCGTTCGCGAGCGCCGCCGGCAGGCCGCCCTGCCGTTCGATCTCCTGAAAGAGCCCCCAAGCCTTGTGACAAAGCGCCTCCGTCAGCGCCTCGAACGCGCCGGCGCCGGCGGCGGGATCGGCGACGAAGCCGAGATGGGATTCGCGCAGGAGAATGAGCTCAGCGTTGCGCGCGAGACGCCGCGCGAGGCTGTCGGGAAGGCCGGCGGCCAGGGTATGCGGCAGGACGCTCACGCTATCGGCGCCGCCGAGGCCCGCCGCGAACGCCGCTGCCGCGCCCCGCATCACGTTCACGTACACGTCGCGCGCCGTCATCATCCGCCAGGCGCTCTCCGCCTCGACATGCGCCGCGCGCGGCTCGAGTCCGCAGACCTCCTCGACGCGCGACCAGAGGATGCGCAGCGCGCGGAATTTCGACACCGTCGCCAATTCATCCGCGTCCGCCGCGAGGCTGAACGCGATCAGCGCGCGCGCTTCGCCGGGCGGCGCGGCCCCTTCGAGCAGCCGCAAGAAGCTGACCGCGGCGCCAAGCGCAAAGGCAAGCTCCTGCGCCGGGCTCCCGCCGGCTGCATGGACGGCGCGCACGTCGGCGACCAGGAAGGGTCCGCGGAAGCCTTTGCCCCGCAGCTCGAGCGCCGCATCGCGGCACGGCGCCGCCTGAGCGCGCCAATCGGCCGGGAATGGTCCTCGGGCCGCGGCGGCGAAAGGATCGAGCCCGAACACGACCGCGCATTCTTCGGGTTTCGCACCCGAGCGTTCGATCAGAGCGCCAAAGCGAAGCGCCTGGCCAGGGCCGTCGGACCCGAGATCGAGCTCGAAACTCGGGCCCGCCTCGAAACGCACGCCGTCGAACGCCTTGTGAAGCGTGGCCGAATCGAAGCGCCTGAGGCCAAAACCATAAGCGCCGAGCCCACCGGAGAAGACGACCTTGAGACCGTCCGCGCCATTGGCGAGGTCGTCGAGCGCCTGAACGTTGGCCTCACCGGCGTCGGGATGATCGAGCCGCGCCATGACCCGCCAGGGACCGTCCGCCCGAAGCGCCCTCGGGCCCTCCGCGGCGCGATAGACCGGCTCGATCCGGACGCCGTCCGCGACCTCTGATACGAGCGTCTCGAAGCTCGCGCCCTTGAGCGCGGCTTCAGCGGCTTTGCGCCAATCGGCTTCGGTATAGGCTGGAAAAAGGCTTGCGGC
Source organism: Roseiarcus sp. (assembly GCA_035572075.1). Taxonomy (GTDB): domain Bacteria; phylum Pseudomonadota; class Alphaproteobacteria; order Rhizobiales; family Beijerinckiaceae; genus Roseiarcus. The sequence continues at coordinate 1,439 of DATNBG010000307.1, forward strand.
CGCGCCCATCGCCTATCCCCGCTAGATGAACTGGGAAAGCCCGGGGATCGAGGCGGAGATTTCGCCCACGACTTGATCGCCCGCGACTTCGCGCGCGTAGGCGAAGACTTCCTTTCCGATCGTCTGGATCTGCTCCATGTCGAGGCCCAGGCCCAGCAATTCCGAGCCGAGCGCCATGAGTCCGCCACCGCCCATTGCGCCAGCGGCCACGCCCATCAGGCCTTTCAAGCCTCCGCCCATGCCCTCGCCTCCGGTCTGAGTGGCCGAGGCGATGATCGCCGGAAAGGCCGGCGCCTTGTCGAACAAGTCCTTGACGGCGTCGTCGGGGGCCTCGCGCCGGAGGAAATCGCCGATCAGGGCGACCGCTTTGCGGGCGACGTCCGGGCTTATGTTCGCGGCTGTCGCGACACGGGCAATCAGATTCTCCATTTCACGCTCCTTCATCGCGCGGAAAAGAGCCGCGGCATGAAGGTGTCTCGCTTCTCGCGTCGCTGAAATCAAGCGCGCCGCGACAGGCATTCGCATGGGCTCACGACATCGGCCCGGCCACCGACGCGGCGGCATGGCCATCGGGCGAGAACACGACCGCCAAAGCGCTGCCCATCTGTGATTTTTACGGCGGCGCACCATAACTTAAGTCATGATATGGTCACATATGTAAGCCCGGATTAACAACCGGGCGCATCTCCGACTATTCGCAAAGACGCCTATGGCGTTAGCTGTGGCGTCGCCAATTGGGAAACTTCAGCCTTCGATCTTTGCCGTCATGGCAGGGCTTGTCCCGACCACCCACGAACCGCAGCAGCGAAAGGACGGCTCGCGATTCCGACATCGAGTGTAATAATCTGCAATTATTAAATTTTATCGCGAGATGACCGAACAGCTGTCGGCGTCTCGCATGGATGGCCGCCTCAAGCGCGGCCATGACTGCTTGCTGAGGCGCTGAGACAGCCGGAGAGCTTTTGCTTGGCCCAAAGTCAACAGCTAACGCGATAAGCGAAATTGGCCATAGCGCGCGCTTTTACGGCAAATTCAG
>DATNBG010000308.1:0-8062 GCA_035572075.1 Roseiarcus sp.
GAACAGATGATCTTGAGCCACTACGGACATCTGGCGCCGGACTATCAGGACGAAGCTGCGCGGGCGATCGGCCAGAAGGCGTAGCGGTGGCGTAAAGTGTGGCGTCGAGGTTTAAATGAGGCGCGCCACAAGGGGAAAAGCCCTTTGGAATCAGTGGTGGGCCGGGCAGGACTCGAACCTGCAACCAGACCGTTATGAGCGGCCGGCTCTAACCATTGAGCTACCGGCCCGATAGGGCGCGCCCCGCGAGCGATAAAGCGCAAAAAACGCGCCCTGGCAACGAGACCTCGTCACGGCTCGGTGGCGGCGATTGGTCGAACCGGGCTCAATGGCGCTGGCCCTGCCGCACTCGCGGCCCTAACTTCGCCACGGAATTTGGGTTCTTCCCCCGGCTTGGCGGCCGAGCAGAGAATCAATGGCGGCGTTTCATCATGACGCAATCCCTACGGGCGTCGCCGGCGCCGGGCGGATGGCGCCCTTTGGCCCGCCCTCCGTGACGCGCCGCATCGGCGTCACTCCGCCTCCCGACCGCGAACGGGCTTTCGCCAAAGCCAAGCGACGCTCGGCGCGCGTGCGGCTGCTGCGCCATGCGATTCTGATCGGCGGCCTCGGCGCGATCGCCGCGCTGGCGGCAGCCGCCTTTTTCAACCCCTTCGCAACGCGACTGGGCTCGTTGAACTTTTCGGCCCTGTCGGTCGATGGAACCAAGATTGTCATGGAGCGGCCGAAGCTCGCCGGATTTCGCAGCGACGGCCAGCCCTATCTCTTGACCGCCGAGCGGGCGCTGCAGGACATCAAACAGCCGACCGTCGCGCAGCTTGAGAAGGTCAGCGGCGAAATCGGCATGGCCGGCGGGGAAGCGACGCGCTTGAGCGCCGATGCGGGTGTTTACGACAGCGTGGGCGAGCGCATGCAGCTCTCGAAGAATGTACGGATCGAGAACAGCCGCTTCACCGTGCTCTTGCGAAGCGCCAGATTCGATTTTAAGTCCGGGGTTTATGGGAGCGACGAGCCTGTCGAAGTCCAAACCGGCGACGGGGCGACCATATTCGCCGATCGGGCTTCGGCCCTCCATAACGGTCAGGAACTGACTTTCGAAGGCCATGTCAGGACGCGCATCGTTCCTCAGAGCGGCCGTGAGCGCGCGGGCGACGTAAAAAGGACCAATCCATGACGGCGCTGTCATGCGTTCCCGGATGGCTGGCGGCGTTCGCCGCGGCGTTGCTCTGCTCGTGCGGCGCGGGCGCCGCGGCCGCTGAAAAGCCCTCCGGCTCAAGCGACTCCGCCGCGATCTTCCCCGGAACAAGTTCAAAGGAGCCGATCTCGATTGACGCCGACAAGCTCGTCTACTACGACAAGGAGCGAAAGGCGGTCTATTCCGGCAATGTCGTCGTCATCCAGGGCGACACGAAAATGACCTGCTCGGCGATGACCGTCTTCCTGGACCGCGCGCCAACGCAAGGCGCGCCCCAAACCGCCAACGGCCAATCCAGCCCCACCGGCGACTCGGGCGTCAAGCACCTCGACGCGACGGGGCCTGTCACCGTCATCTCCAAGACGCAAGTCGCCACCGGCGATCGCGGCAGCTACGACAAGGCCGAGGACAAGGTCTGGCTGATTGGTCATGTCACGCTGAGCGACGGCCAGAACGTCACCAAGGGCGACAAGCTGACCTACGACCTGAAGAACGGCCTGGCGACCGTCGACACCACCGCCAAGTCAGGGCGGGTGCACGGGCAATTCGTCCCGAAATCGAACGCCGACGCCGCCAGATCGGGCGGCGACGCCGCCAAGGCGAACGCCGCGAAAGCGAAATAGGAGCCGGTTATTGCCGATCTTTTGCGCGCCGCCTGACGGCATAACCGATGCGAGCGGCCGCCGGTGAGCGACGACGCGGTGCGCGAGCGTGTCAGCGCGTCTCCCCGCTGGCGCAAATGGCTGCGCGGCGAGAGCAACGGGTCGGCGCCCCAATCCTGGGTCGCGCCTGGCGGGAAGGGCGTTCTCGCCGTGCACCACCTCGGCAAGGGCTATCGCGGCCGAATGGTGGTGCAGGACGTCAGCCTTTCGGTCCGCCGGGGCGAGGCGGTCGGCCTCTTGGGGCCAAACGGGGCCGGCAAGACCACCGTCTTTTACATGATCACCGGCCTCGTCAAACCTGACAAGGGCGAAATCGAACTGGACGGGCATGACGTGACGCCCTTGCCGATGTTTCAAAGGGCGCGGCTCGGGGTCGGATATTTGCCGCAAGAAGCCTCGATCTTCCGCGGCCTCAACGTCGAGGACAACATCCGCGCGGTGCTCGAGGTCAACGAGCCCGACCGGCGGGCGCGCGAGGCGATGCTCGAATCGCTGCTCGAGGAATTCGACATCGCGCGGGTGCGCGAGGCCCCCTCGATTTCGCTGTCGGGCGGGGAACGGCGGCGCTGCGAGATCGCCCGGGCGCTTGCCGGCAAACCGTCCTTCATGCTCCTCGACGAGCCTTTCGCGGGCATCGACCCGATCGCGGTCGGCGATATTCAGGACCTGGTGCGCCACCTGAAGGGGCGCGGCATCGGGGTCCTGATCACCGATCACAATGTGCGCGAGACCCTGGGCCTGATCGACCGCGCCTATATCATTCACAGCGGCCAGGTCCTGACCGAGGGCCCGCCGGACGCCATCATCGCGCACCCGGACGTGCGACGCTTCTATCTGGGCGAGGATTTTCAGATGTAGGGGGAGCGGGCGCTAACAGGCGCCTGCTGACCTTAGGTTCGTTTTAGGTTCGCGCCCCAAGCTTTTCAGCGGGTTGGGAGCCGGTTTAGGTTCGCGCGTCAGTCCCAAGCCGTCCACGAATTCCGGCCCTCCCGCGGGCTCGTCTTCGCCTCGCGGCTTAAGATAAAACATATTTACTATGTATGATTGCACTTAGCCCACCACAAATCGCTCTCGGCGGGGCTCGCGTTGGCGAACCGGCGCGTCACTCGTCCTCGCCGAACCGGTCCGAGACAAGGGCCGCGAGCGCGTCCAGCGCCTCTCGAGCTTCGGCGCCCGAAGCCGATACGGTGATCGTCGATCCGGGGCCCGCGCCGAGGGTGAGGATGCCCATGATCGAATCGCCCCCGACCGTCTCGCCGCAGCGCGTGACCTTGACGTCCGCGTCGAACCGGTCGACGCACTGCACAAACTTGGCGGTGGCGCGCGCGTGCAGACCCTTTCGGTTGACGATCTGCAAGTCGCGCGACAGCGCCCCGGCGAACGCGGGAGGCGGCGGACAGTCTTCCTCGGAGGCGGCCTCGGTCATTTCCCCTCGAGCACCTTGCTGGCGATGGTGATGTATTTGCGGCCGGCGTCGCGCGCCTCCACCACGGCTTGATCGAGATCGGCGCTTTCGCGCATCGTCGCGAGCTTGATCAGCATCGGCAGATTGACGCCGCAGATGACTTCGACCCGTCCTCCGTCCATCACCGAGATCGCCAGATTCGACGGCGTGCCTCCGAACATGTCGGTCAGGATGACGACGCCGCCGCCGTCCTGAACGCGCCCGGCCGCGCTGAGAATGTCCGAGCGCCGCTGCTCCATGTCGTCTTCCGGACCGATGGTGATCGTCTCAAGCTGAGACTGCGGCCCGACGACGTGCTCTAGCGCTGCCCGAAAACCAGTGGCGAGCTGGCCGTGGGTCACGAGGACCATTCCGATCATCAAATATCCATCAATCGATCGGCTTTATGCTCTCGGCGCCGGTCAAACCGGCGGCGAAATCCCAGGGCGCCCATTTTTGTGCACTGCGGCGCAATGTTCAAGCGAAATTCCCAATCGCGCCGGATTCTCCGCCGTCAAGACAGCCAGCCGCTCTTCGACCGCGAGCGCCTGATCGCAGGCGCACTGGCCGGAATCAAGCGCCAGACGCGGCAGTCCGACCTCGCCGACGATCAGACTGTCGTTATCGTCGGGCATTCGCGGCCATCGGCCCCGGCGCCCGCCGAGCTCGACGGCGAGCCTAACGACCGCCGCCGGCTCGTGGCGGACCGCGATCAGACCCGCCATCCGGCGCTCGATCAACCCGGTCATATTGGCCGCTCCCCTGGCGATCAGGCGGCCGGACGCCTCGCGGACAAAGACCCGGTCATCCCCGATCAAAGCGGCGAACGCGCCCGCCGCCCTCGCGCGCGCCATCAGCGCCAGCGCCAGCGCGCTCTTGCCGGCGCCCGAGGGCCCAAGGATCAGAACGCCGCTTTCGCCATGAATGACGGCCGTCGCATGGAGGCTCAACCCGCCCGCTGAAGCCCCGCCAGTCATGCCGCGAACGCGGGGAGTTCCACGACAAAGCGCGCGCCGGCCCCGTGCCGCGCGGGCTCGCCGGGATTCTCGGCTTCCGCCGAGGCCGCGCGGGCCGCGGCCAATTCCGCCGGGCGGTTCAAGGCCCAGATCCGGCCGCCGTGAGCCTCGACGATCTGACGCGAGATCGACAGCCCCAGGCCCGAATTCTGACCGAATCCCTGGCTCGGCCGGTCAGTGTAAAATCGCTCGAAAATGCGCTCGAGCGCATGGGGCGGAATCCCGGGCCCGTCATCGTCGACCGTGATGATGACGCGATCGACGGGCTTCTCGCCCTCCGCCTCGTTGCGGACCGAAACGTAGGCGAGCGCCACCCGCACGACGCCGCCGGGTTCGGAGAAGGAACAGGCGTTGTCAATCAGGTTGGTGACGACTTGCGCCAGACGGGAATCATGGCCGAGGACGAAATAGCCGGCCCGCGCGTTCTTGCCCCGCCTGGGGGAAATGGACAATTCGACTTGCGCGCCGCTGGCGCGCGGCGAATCCCGCGCCATCGACACGACCGCGCGCAACAGCGCCGCGACGTCGACCGGGCCCGCGTCGCCTCGCGCCAGTTCGGCGTCGAGACGGGAGGCGTCGGAGATGTCGCTGATCAGCCGGTCGAGCCGGCGCACGTCGTGTTGCATGACCGCGATCAGCCGGTCGCGCGACTGACCGGCGGTCACTCTCGGCAAGGTTTCGAGCGCGCTGCGCAGCGAGGTCAGCGGGTTCTTGAGCTCGTGGGCGACGTCGGCGGCGAAACTCTCGATTCCGTCGAGACGGCTATAGAGCGCCTGCGTCATATCGCGCAGCGCGCGGGACAAGTGGCCGATCTCGTCCGATCGCGCGGTGAAATCGGGAATTTGCTGTCGCGACCGGATGCCGTGCCGCACCCGTTCGGCCGCGTCGGCGAGCCGCCGGACCGGTTCGGCGATCGTATTGGCGAGAAACAGCGATAAGACCAGCATCACCACCGCGAGCACCAGGAAGAAGCGCAGCAGGGCAAGACGCGCCGCGGTGATCACGCGGTCGATGTCGCCTCCCTGGGTGGAGAGCAGGAGGGCGCCCCGGGTCGCCATCATGTGCTGGATCGGCACTCCCACCGACACCACCGTTTCCCCGGTGTGGCTGACGCGCACCAGGGCTTGCGTCTTGCCCCTGAGCGCCCCGGCCACTTCCGGCATCGTCTTGCCATTGGTCGCCCACGGATCGTCGGGCCGCGGCGCGGGCGAGGCGGTGAAGAGCCTGCGCAGGAGGGCGACGATCCGGTCGGCGAGACCGCGACGCTCCGACACATCGGGCAGATCCGAGCGCACCACCGCGCCGCGGGCGGAAAACGATCGCGAGTCGAGCAGAAGCCGGCCGTCGCTGTCGTAAACGCGCGCGCGGGTGTGGGTCGGGGTCACCAGCCGGTGCAGGAAAGGCCCGACCAGCGCGGGATTGATCGAGAACTGGGTGGCGTCCTCCTCGCTTGGCGACGGCGCCACGCTTTCGCCCGGGGCCAGTTGCAGCAGCTTGTCGGGATCGATGGTGATCGAATCGGTGTCCCCTGTCGCGGACGCCGAAATCGCCGCGGCGATGATATCGGCCTGGATGGTGAGGCTTTGCTCGCGCGCCGCGATCAGATCGGCGCGAAACTGATCGAGCAGCAGAAAGCCGATCACCAGCACCACGAGGCCGCCGAGATTGAGGACGACGATGCGGCGGGTGAGCGAGGACGAGAACCGCGCGGTCAGAAACCGCCAGGCCCTGCGCGCGCGCAAGCGCAGCCGCAGCGTCCGGAGCCTCCCACGCGCCGGCTGAGCGGCAAGCCGTTCATGAAGCTGCGTTTCGGCGCTCATCTCGCTGACCGGCCCGCCTAGCCTTCCTTGAACCGGTAGCCGACGCCGTAGAGCGTCTCGATCATTTCGAAATCCGGCTCGACCACCTTGAACTTCTTGCGCAGCCGCTTGATATGGCTGTCGATGGTGCGGTCGTCGACATAAACCTGATCGTCGTAGGCCGCGTCCATGAGGGCGTTGCGGCTCTTGACCACCCCCGGCCTGGTCGCCAGCGCCTGGAGAATGAGAAACTCGGTGACGGTCAGGGTCACCGCGGTATTGTCCCAGGTGCAGGTATGACGCTCGGGGTCCATCTTCAATCGGCCGCGTTCGAGAATCTTGGCCTCGGTCTCCTTCTGCGTCGCGGCGTCCTTGGGGTTCGAGCGGCGAAGGATCGCCTTCACCCGCTCGACCAGAAGGCGCTGGGAGAAAGGCTTGCGGATGAAATCGTCGGCCCCCATCTTGAGGCCGAACAATTCGTCGATCTCCTCATCCTTGGAGGTCAGGAAGATGACCGGCAGATCGGACTTTTGCCTGAGGCGCCTGAGCAGCTCCATTCCGTCCATGCGCGGCATCTTGATGTCGAAGATGGCGAGATCGGGCGGATTGGCCTTCAGACCCTCGAGCGCGCTCGAGCCGTCGGTATAGGTCTGCACCCGGTATCCCTCCGCCTCGAGCGACAGAGAGACGGAGGTCAGGATGTTACGGTCGTCGTCGACCAGCGCGATTGTGGGCATGAAACTCCCGTTTTCGTCTGATGTCGCCCCTTGGGCGGGCTGGCTCAAAATGGAAACCATTGATCGGCTGAATGTGTTCCGAGGAGGGCGCCCTCCCCTTCCGGCAGGCCCCACATGGGACCTGCGTGAGAATTGCGCAAGGTTACCATGACGTTGGGTGAATAGGCCAGCAATCGTCATGGCGAACGCTCCCGCCGATCCGAATGACGCCCTGGCCCAAGCCGCGGCCTCGGTTAGGCGGCTGATGCGGCTTGCCCGCACGGGCGCGCTGGCGACGCTCGAGGCCGGGGGCGCGCCGCTGACCACGCTGATCGGCGTCGCCAGCGATTGGGACGGCGCGCCGCTCATGCTGATGTCGACGCTGTCGCGCCATACCAGGAACCTCGCCCTTAACCCGCACGCCTCGCTTCTCCTGACCGGGCGCGCCGAACGCGGCGACCCGCTCAACCATCCGCGCGTGACGCTCGGCGGCAGGGTCGAAGGGTGGCCGGAGCCACGCGCCAAGGTCAGGTACTTGCAGCGGAATCCCAAGGCGACGCTCTACGCCGGCTTCGCCGATTTCGCCCTCTTCCGCCTCCGCGTCGAGAGCGTGCATTTCAACGGCGGCTTCGGCCGCGCCGCGCCGCTTGCCCCTTCGGACGTCCTCGCCTCGGGCGAGGGCGCGGCGGCCCTCGCTCAAGCCGAGGAGCGGCTTCTCGCCGAGGCCAACGCGCTTGGCCCGCGCATGCTCGCGCGGCTCGCGGGCCACAAAGCCGTCCGCCCGAACTGGCGGGCGATCGGCCTCGACCCCGAGGGGCTCGACCTTTCGGCCGGCGGCCGCGCCGGCCGCGCCGAGTTCGCGAGCCCGGCCCATGACCCGGAGGCGTGGCGGGCGCGCCTCGACGAATTGCTGCGGGACGGGTAGCGCCTGATGCGCTGGCCGCTCGCGGCTTAAGCGCGAATAAAGGCCAGCAAAACGCCGATAAACGCTTGTAAGCGTTAGTAAATTTGCTGGCGTTTACTAGCGTTTATTTTTTCGAATCGAGACTTTTCAATACGTTACGGCCGATTCAAATAAAAAAATCTGATCCCGTCTCAGATCCTCTGCAGAATGTCTCAAGCGCTCCCGCATATCCCTTTCCCGGGCAAACGCTATCCGGATTCTTACAATGAGAAAAGCATAGCGCCAGATTCTGATTTCTGTCAAGAGAAATCTGTCGAGTCGCCGCG
>DATNBG010000309.1:0-3022 GCA_035572075.1 Roseiarcus sp.
AGGGTCAGGTAGTCGGCGAGGGCCGCGAAGGTCCTGACGCCAAGCACATAGTCGGCGGCGCGGTCGGTCGAATCCTTGTTGGCGCCGAGGTTGACGCCGATCACGCCTGGCGGGCGCCGCGCAAGCCGGGCGCGGGCCCGCTCGAAGCCCTCGTTGTTGAAGCCGAAGCGGTTGATGACGGCGCCGTCCTCGGGGAGGCGGAAGAGCCGCGGGCGAGCGTTTCCGTCCTGCGGCTTGGGAGTCAGCGTGCCAACCTCGACGAAGCCGAACCCGAGCCGGAGCATGGCGCCAGGAACCTCGGCGTTCTTGTCGAAGCCGGCGGCGAGCCCGAGCGGATTGGGAAGCCGCAATCCCAGCGCTTCGACCGAAAGGCGCGGATCGGGCCGCGGCGGCCTCGCGGGCGGGGCGATTTTCAGCGCGGCGATCGCCGCCCGATGGGCGGTCTCGGCCGGCAGGCGCCTCAGAACCGCGCCGGCGGCCTCGGCCAGCCTCATGGGCCGAGGCCGCCGAAAACATGGCGCCCGTCCGGTCCGAGCCTGAGCGGCCGCGACCATAGGACGGCGCTCATCGGCAGGGGCCCATAAAGGTGCGGAAAAAGCGCCCCGCCGCGCGACGGCTCCCAGCGCAAGGCCCCGCCCAGCGCCTCCGCGTCGATCGCGACGAGGGTCAAATCATCCCGCCCCGCGAACCATTTGGCGGCGGTGTCCGGGGTCTGCCGGGAGGTCGAAAAATGGATGAAGCCGTCAGCGCGATCGACCGCCGAGCCGATAAAGACGCCAGCCGCCTCGGCCTCGACCCATTCCTTGGCGGCGACGATCTTATAGACCAGCATTGTCGGGGTCGCTCGCGATGACGCGAACGCCCTTACTCCTGGAGCATCCGCTTCAGAAGCTCAAGCTCCTCGCGCAAGATCGCATCGATCTGGATCAGCGCCTCGATCTTGCGCACCGCGTGCAGCACGGTCGTATGGTCGCGGCCGCCGAACCTTCGCCCGATTTCCGGCAGCGAGCGCGGGGTCAGCATCTTGGCGAGAAACATCGCCACCTGGCGCGGCTTGACGACCGCCGCGGTGCGCCGCGAGGAGAGGATGTCGGCGCGCGAGACGCTGTAATGGCTCGCGACCAGCTTCTGGATGTCCTCGATCTTCACCCGTTTGAGTTCGTGGGTGCGGATGAGATCGCGGATGGCGGTCTCCGCCGTCTCAACCGTGAGCGCCGGGCTCGTCTGGGTGCAGTGGGCCCTGAGCCGGTTGACCGCGCCTTCGAGATCGCGGCCGTTCGAGCGAATGGCGCGGGCGACAAAGGCGAGCACCGCCGGCGAAACATCGAAATGGGGCTCCTCGGCGCGCGCAACCGCGACGCGAGCCTCCAGGATCTTGAGCCGCAGCGTTTCGTCGAGCGGCCCGATCTCGACGCAAAGGCCGACGCCGAGGCGCGAGCGCACCCGCTCGTCGAGCGATTCGAGATCGTTGGGAGGGCGGTCGGCGGCCACGATCACCTCGCGCCCGGCGTCGAGCAGGGCATTGAGCGCGTGACCGAACTCGGCCTGGATGTTCTTCCCCTGGAGGAACTGCGCGTCGTCGAAAATGAGCAGGTCGATCGCCCTCAGCCGCTCCTTGAACGCGATCGAGGTCTGGGACTGGAGCGCGGCGACGAAGCCGTACATGAATCTCTCGGCGGTGAGATAAATGACCGAGCGCCCTTGGCTCGCGGCGGTCTGAGCGACCGCCTGCAACAGATGGGTCTTGCCGAGGCCGACCGCCGAATGCAGGTAGAGCGGGCAAAAGCCCGGCGTCCTCGTCCGGTTGGGGTTCGCCACCCGCTGCACGGCGTTGAAGGCGAGCTCGTTGGACCGGCCGACCTGGAAAGTGACGAAGGTCAGCCGCCGGTCAAGGGGAGACCCGGTCAGGGCGTCGCTCGCCGCGGGCGAGGCGGGCGTTCGGGCCGGGGCGCGGCGATCGGTGGAAGCGCGGGCCCCGGAAGGCTCGACCGGCTTCGCCGCCGCCTTCGCGGACGAGGCGCACTCGGTCCGCTGGCATTGCGCCAGCGGCGCGAGCGGCGTCGAGGAGCGAACGGAAATCAGGATTTGTCCGACCGGTCCGACTTCCGCGTTCAGCGCCGAAGCGACATGGCCGGAATAGTGGGTCACGATCCAGCTCTTGAGAAAGCGCGTCGGAACGGAAAGGCGGGCCTGTCCCGATCCGACCGACTCCAGGGTGAGGCTGCCAAACCAGCTGCTGAAGACGGCGTCGCCGACCTCCGCCCGCAACCGGTCGCAGCAGCGCCGCCAAGCCTCGCCAAGCGGAGGCGAGCCGGAACCCCCTTGGGCAAAGCGATCCGGATCGGAGTCTTGATACATGTCCATGGTTTGTCTCAGGCGCGGGATGGACGGCCGGCAATGCGGTCGATGTCAGGAAGCAGACACGGGGCTCGGCCCGCTACGTCTGCCTCCAGGGCAACCCGCCCGCCTTCCACCCGCCGACCCCGCCTCGTCGGCCCGAGCCGTCGAGCGGCCCTTCGAATCCATCCGACACGTTGAAGCAGGGGCCCCACCCGGCGCTCGTCATCGCGATCGCTGCCTGGCGCGACCGGGCGCCGGAGCGGCACAAGAACATCAGCGAAGCGCCACGCTCGACCCCCGCCGACTGCAGCAGCTCCTCAAGCCGGTGGGCAAAGTTGGCGTCGACCGCCATCGAAGGATAAGTTTGCCATTCGACGAACAATGGCGTCTTGCCCAGCGCCTGGAGGTCCGGCGCCCCGACGTATGTCCACTCCGCTTGGGTCCGGACGTCGACAAGAACCGACGCGGAGTCGCCCTTGAGCAACGTATAAGCGTCGATTGCGAGAAGATCTCCAGCATATCCAGCGAAGTTTTGATGAGACATCACCTCTCCCCTCCGCAGCCTACACTGCAGATTTCCGTTGCGTTCTATCTAAATTTTGAAACCGGGCCAACAAGAAATCTGGCCCCACGCCTGCGTCCTGGCTGGATGCGACCGCCCCCGTAATCTCGCTTCCGCCAT
>DATNBG010000310.1:0-3903 GCA_035572075.1 Roseiarcus sp.
GGTGGAATTGATTCCGACCGCGTCGCCAGGAAAAATGCCAAAGCCATTGTAGCCCTGAGTCATCAGGCTTTCGATCAGCTCCGTCTGCAGGTTGAGTTTCCACTCGGACGGCACCTTGAAGTCGACAGCGGCGATGCCAAACTCCTTCTTTGCGTCGGCGGCGGCCTGCTCCCAGGGAGCGAAATAAGGATGAGGGCCCCCGGGGATGAGCGCGATCTTATTGCTGGAAGCTTCCGCGCCGCCGGCGAGAATGGCGAACGCCGCCGCAAGGACCCACAATATGCGAACAGGACGGCTTTTCATCGGTTTTCCTCCCCTTCTTCGAAAGCGCTTTGCCGGTTTTGGTCAGCAGGCGATTGGCGCCGTCTTCGAATATGGCATGCAATCGTCGTCTGTAAAGCCTCGGGAACGGCGGCGTCGGAAAGGCCGCGGCGACGGCGCGTTCGACCGCCTCCTCCTCCTCGCCGGCGCGCGGAAGGCGTCGATTTGCGCAAGGCGGAGGCGCCGGCGCGTCATGATTCGACGCGGCCTCACAGGGCGAACGCCGGCGGTTTCGCGTTCCTTGAGGTTCCCGTGGATGCGGCGTCGCTGGGTCGAGGCCTACGAAATCAATCGCGGACTGTTTCGGCGAAGCGCCGGCTGCCGCAGACCGGACGGGACTCTTGGCGTCAAGAAATCAGAGCTTACTCTATTCAGACTGGTTCTCTCTGAGGAACCGGGCGCGCCTGATGCAGCGGCTGAATGCGCGTCAGCCGCACCGCCGCCATGACATCCGAATTCGCCCGCGCATCCTCGGCGTAGTCCTGAAGGCGAAGGAGAGAGAGGCGCCCGCCTCTGGCCTCGTTGGCGCCTAAGTCGTCAAACATGACGAACTTGAGATCGCTCACGCCGCCCGCTTCTTTCACCCACAGGGCCGAGGCGATCTGTATGGCATCGCCAAGCGACATCGTTCGCGGCCTTTCGTCGGCCGCGCGCACGGCCTCCGGCCTTTGCCATTTCGCGTCGCGCAGCCGGGCCACCCGCTGCATCGTATTCGGGTCAGGCGTCACCAGCGTCGCGAGCGAGCGGATGTAGCGCGTCAACCCATCCAGGGTCTCGAACCGTCCGGGAACGAACATCGACGGCCTCAGCTCCGCGAACAGGATGCTGCTGACCCAGACTCGACGTTTCGCAACGGCAGCCTCGGTCAAGATCCTCTCGATGTGCTCTTCGGCCTCGCCCGAAGCGCCGCTCGCGTGGCGAAGAATGACGTTGGTATGAAGGAAATGATGATCGCAGGCGGGCCGATCCGAGCGCGCATCCGTTTGAGGAAATGGGTGCATCTCAAGTTCCATTTTTCGTGCCGTAGCCTGGGGCGAGTCGACATCGCCAGCCTGCGGCAATCTCATTAACAAGGACCCACTTTCTCCGGCTTCTTGTCGCGGGCGCGATGAATTAGGCATGAATTGGAACTGACGTAACGTGATCTGGATCAAACGAACTCACGTTACGTCATGATTCATACCGGCGCTCAATTGCAAGATCTTCGTCAATTGGAAACCGGCCTCTCGAGGATCGAGAGGTCAGACTTGCGGTTCGAGCCTGCGTGCTCTGATGACAGAGCCGAGCGCCCTGCGTTCGGCCCTGGACGGCCGCCCGCCCTCAATTGGTGCGCTGCGACTCCTGCTCACGGCCCCGCGATGCGCGATATCCGGCGGCGCGCGCCTGGGCCTCGCACATATACGCGCCCCTGTGAGTATGGCCGTAATAACGGGTTCCCGAGTAATGGTAGATGCCGCTCGATGTGTTCGTCCACACGACAGTGTCCGATGGGCATTGCGCTCGCGCCTGAAGCTCGGTTGCATATTCGCCTGCCCGGGCGGCGGAGGAACCGCCGACATTCGACGCCGGCGCCGCCGGCCGTTGCCACGGAAACAAAGAGCCCGACTGAGAGGGCGCGGGCGCGGAAGCGAAGCCCCCCGACGGCGCGGCGGCGACCGAGCCCTGGCTCGCACGGCATTGCGCCAGGAATTGCGGCCAGGTCTGACCGGCGGTCGTTCCCGCCGCCTTGGCATCCTTCCATCGGCTCGCGCATAGTCTCATGACACTTTCATGCGCGCCTGGACTGCCGGCGTTCGACGCCGGCGCGGGGGCGGGCGCCGGCTGGCCCCACCACGGGAACAGCGAACCCGATTGGGAGGCGGGCGCGGGCGCGGCGGCAGTCGAGCCCTGGCTCGTACGGCATTGCGCGAGGAACTGCGGCCAGGTTTGGCCCCCGGTCGTTCCCGCGGTTTGCGCCTGCTTCCATTCGGTCGCGCATGTCCGCATGACGCTCTCGGCGTTTGCGGCGCCTGCGCCGGCAACGGGGAGCCCGAAGACGATCGCCGCCGCGACCAATGAACCGAACGAATAGCGCATGTCCGTCTCCGAAACGGCGCCCTGGGATGGGCTCGGCGCTAGACTTACGCGAGCGCGACCGCTCCGCCAAGCTGGATTTCGCAACGCGGCCCTTACGCCGGTTGTCACACCACCTGGTTTCGCAATTGCGTCTCGCCGCGAAGCAGGCGTTCGATGTTGTCGGTGAGAATGTCGACCATCTTCTCTTCGTAGCGCCCCGTCTCGCCCGCGGCATGCGGCGTGATCAGCACATTCGGCAGCGCCCAGATGGGGGACTCGGCCAGCAGCGGCTCCTCGGGGAAACAATCGAGCCCGGCGGCGCTGACCCGCCCGCTCGCGAGCGCCGCGATGAGCGCCTTTTCATCGACCACCTTCCCGCGCGCGACATTGATCAGGAGCGCGCCGGGCTTGCATGCGGCGAGCGCCGCTGCGCCGATCAGGCTTTCGGTTTCCGGCGTCAGAGGGCAGGTCAACGCGACGATGTCGGCCAGCGCGAGCGCTCGGGCAAGGTCGGCTTCAGCCACCACCTCGTCGGCGATTCCCGGCTCCGGCCGCGCCGTGCGGCGCACTCCGATGACTCGCATGTCGAAGGCGCGCGCCAGCGTCGCAAGACGCATGCCGATGCGGCCGAGGCCGACGATCGCCAGCGTCTTGCCGGCGAGCTCCTGCTCGCGCAGCGCCCGATCCCCGATCATGCCGCGCCATCGCCGCGCCCGCTGGTTGTCGCGCGCGAGATGAAGCTGACGCGTCAGCGCGAGGATGAGCGCGATCGCATGTTCCGCCACCGCCCGTTCATTCACGCCCTGGGCATTGGCGAGCCGGACGCCGCGCTCGACGAACAACGCCCTGTCATACTGATCGACCCCGGCGCTGAACGATTGCACAAAGCGCAGTTTCGGCATGGCCGCCATGAGCGTGTTGCGCCACAGGCCCGATACGACGAGCACATCGGCTTCATGCGCCCGGCGCTCGAGCGCTTCGAGCGTCCGCACCTCGAAGTGGGCGATTCCGGTCCGGCGCGCGGCGAATTCGTCGCCCGCGCGATAGGCGGCATGGGCGAAGCCGATCGTGAGCGCCTCGCGCGACGGGAAGGCCCCGCGGTTCAGCATGGATGGGAGATCGCGGCGGCCCCGATCGAGACCAGGACCTGCGCAAGAGAGGCTCGACGCATGTCTCTCGTTCCTCCCGACGATAGGGTTGCAAGATGACCGGGTAATATGCGGAGCGTGTGAGGCTTGGAAAGAGAGAATCGCGGCTCGCAGGGCCGCGCTTTCCGGTCGGAGCGCGCGAAGGCAGTGACCGGCGGCTGTTCGATGAATTGGGGAGATGTGGAATGAACGCAGTTTCGGATCGACCCGAGCCGCTCGCGCTCAACGAAAAGGACCTGGCCGAGGACAGTCGGGACGATCCGGTGCGCGGCCGCCTTCGCTGGCGCACCCTGTTTTCGAAGGGCGTGACCCCGACGGCGGGCATGACCTGCGGCGTCACCGAGCTTCGGCCTGGCGATTGGTTGGGCCTGCATCGGCA
>DATNBG010000311.1:0-3144 GCA_035572075.1 Roseiarcus sp.
TCGAACCTGCGCCCGATCATCCAGGCGTAGGGCCCCGAGCCCGCCATCCGCTTCCCCCACTGAGCCTCGTAGTCCTTGCCCTCGCGCATCGACTGCATGAGCGAGACCGCGCGCTTGAGCCGGCTGGGGTAATGGACCTGAAGCCATTCGCGGAACATGTCGCGCAATTCGCCAGGCAGTCGCAGCACCACATAGCTCGCTTCGCGCGCGCCTGCGGAATAGGCGCGGGTCAGGATCGTCTCCAGTTCCTCGTCGTTGATCGCCGGAATGATTGGCGCGGCCATCACCCCCGCCGGCACCCCGGCGTCGTTGAGCTTTTCGATCGCCTCGAGCCGTTTCTCCGGCGTCGGCGCGCGCGGCTCCATCTCGCGGGCGAGCTTGCGGTCGAGCGTCGTCACCGAGACAAAGACCTTGACCAGACCCAGGCGCGCCATCGGCGCCAAGAGGTCGAGGTCGCGCAGAATGAGATTCGACTTGGTGACGATGGAGAGCGGATGGCGGGCTTCCGCCAGCGTCTCGATCAGCGATCTCGTGATGCGATATTGCCGCTCGATCGGCTGGTAGGGGTCGGTGTTGGCGCCGAACGCGATCGGCGCGGGCCGGTATCTGGGCGAAGCCAGCTCGCGCTCGAGGAGTTCGGCCGCGCGCTCCTTGGCGAACAGGCGGGTTTCGAAATCGAGCCCGGCGGAGAGGCCCATGAAGGCGTGGCTCGGCCTCGCGTAGCAATAAAAGCAGCCGTGCTCGCAGCCCCGATAGGGGTTGATCGAGCGGTCGAAGGAAATGTCGGGCGAATCGTTGCGGGTGATGATCGCCTTGGGTCTTTCCCACGTCACCTCGGTCGCGAGCGGTTCGGGCGCCTCCTCCCGCGTCCAGCCGTCGTCGAACGCCTCGCGCTTCTCGAGCTCGAAGCGGCCGGACACATTGGTCGAGGCGCCGCGTCCGCGCCTCAAGCCGGCGGGCAGGATGCGTTCAGCGATCGCCTCGGGGCGATGGCCCGGGTCACGGAGAAGGGTCGGGTTCATGGGTTCTTGCGCCCTGACGGAAGGGATTGGAACAAATCATGAACGAGCCATAGACCCGCAGCGCCGCCGCGTCAAGCTTCGTGAGGGCCCGGGCTTTGCGGCAGGCGTTTTCCTTCAGGGGACTGCGGCCTCAACCGGCAGGCCGGCGGCTTTCCACTCCGGAAAGCCGGCTTCCAGCCTTCGCACCACGTAGCCGCGCGCTCTTAAAAGAGCGACCGCCTCGAAGGAAAGAACGCAATAGGGCCCGCGGCAATAGGCTGCGACCTCCGCGCCGGAGGGCAACTCGGCCAGACGGTGATCAAGCTCGGAAAGCGGGATATTGAGGGCGCGCGGCAAATGGCCGAGCCGGAACTCGTCTTCCGGCCGCACGTCCAGCACGATGACCAGATCATCCTTGAGCCGCGCCATCAATTCGCCGCGCGAGACGGGCTCCATCGCGTCGCGGGCGCGAAAGTAGCCGGCGAGCACGCGCTCAACCTCGGCCGCGTTGCGCTCGCCGACTGTCGCGAGCGTCCGCAGGAGGCCGATGATTTCGGCCTCGCCAGCGAGGGACTTGAACACAAGCGCCGCTTTGGCCGGCGGTTCGAGGAAGGTCCGATGACGAGCAGCGCCGATATGCGAACCGCCAATCGCCAGGCGCACTGGCAATCCATCTACCGCGCAAAAACAGAGCGCGAGGTCAGCTGGTTTCAGGACGACCCACAGCCATCGCTGACCCTCATCGAAAAGGCCGGATCGCCGTCCTCCGCGGTCATCGACATCGGCGGAGGAGCGTCGCGTCTGGCGGGCGCCTTGCTGAGCCGGGGCTTTCTAGACGTTACGGTTCTGGATCTGTCGCCGGCCGCGCTGGAAGCGGCCAAAGCGCGGATCGGCGCGGGCGCCGACCGCATCCGATGGATCGCCGCTGACGTTACGGCCTGGGAGCCGTCGCGGGCTTACGACATCTGGCACGACCGCGCGGCGTTCCACTTCATGGTGGCCGAGGCCGACCGCTCCGCTTATCTTTCGCGGCTCGCGCGAGCCCTCAAGCCGGGTGGCTACGCCATTATCGCGACATTCGCCCCGGACGGTCCGGAAAAGTGCAGCGGCTTGCCGGTCAGGCGCTATGACGCCGAAGCTCTCGCGGAGACCCTCGGACCGGGGTTCCGGCTCATCAGCACGAGACGGCTCGAGCACCTCACGCCCTGGGGCGCGCCGCAATCCTTCCAGTTCAGCGTCTTTCGCCATCTCTCCGCAACATTGGCGCCATGACACGCGCTGGCCCCGGTTTACCCCCAATTCCCCGCGACAAGCGCCATGACGGGCCCTCCGCTTTCACTCCGGAAAGGAAAGCCCGCCGCGGCGCTGAGCCGGCCCCTACGCCACCGCGGAGAGCGGGGTTGCGACCTCTTCGAGCGGCTTGCGCTCGGCGTTGACAGCGTAAAGCGCGGCGACCGCGGCGGCGGCCAACATGAGGACGGCGGCGAAAACGTAGCCGCCGAAGATGCTCTCCCGCGACCCGCTCTCGATCAGCTTGCCGAACACGACCGGCGCGGCGACCCCGCCGAGCCCGGTTCCGATGGCGTAAAAGATCGCGATGGCCAGCGCGCGAATTTCGATCGGAAACGTCTCGCTGACCGTGAGATAGGCCGAACTCGCCGCTGGCGAAGCGACGAAGAACACGATCATCCAGCCGGCGGTCTGCGCGGCGGCCGAAAGCAGATCCCGCTCGAAGGCGAAGCCGACGGCGACCAAAAGCAGGCCCGAGAGCGCGTAGGTCACGCTGATCATGCGACGGCGCCCATAAGTGTCGAAAAGGCGCCCAAGCACGACCGGCCCAAGGAAATTGCCGACCGCGAAGGGCAGGATGTACCAGCCGACCGCGCCGGAGCTCACCGCGTAGAACTTGGTCAGGACCAGCGCATAGGTGAAGAAGATGGCGTTGTAGAAGAAGGCTTGCGCCGCCATTAGCGTCAGCCCGACCAGGGTCTGCACCCGATGGCGGTTGATGAGCGTGTCGAACACTTCCTTAAGCGACGTGTGGTCGCGCGAGCGCAGGCGGATGGCGGCGCCGGGGGGGACCGGCTTGAGAATTGCGCCCTCGTCGCGAAAGCGCTGCTCGATTCCGCCGACGACGGTTTCG
>DATNBG010000312.1:0-4507 GCA_035572075.1 Roseiarcus sp.
CGAGTCGGCACGAAGGAAAATTTTTTTATTTTTTCGGCCATAACCCATTGAAAAGTCCCGATTCCGCCAAGCTAAACCAAATTAGACCAAGCAAATCCAAGCTATTTTGCTTGGTTTAATTTGGATTTGTTTGGAGGAATTCGCGTGTGGGTTGAATCTCTGGCGATTGGCGGGGTTCCTCGCGGACAGGCGAGTCGCCGCGCCTGCGCGGCCGCGCCATACTATTCCCGCCAACGGGTCTCAGTATCTTGCCGCCCGGAATGATATAGCGGACGGTCGGTTGCTCACCCTGGGGTCGAGATGGGCTTTTACTCATCGCTACCGTATCTCCTGACGATGGCGGTCCTCCTCGCTCTGGCCTCGACGCCGCTCTTCAGGCTGGCCGACACCCCCCCGTCCGATGTCGCGGCGCGGGTGAGCACGATCGACGGGCTGCGCGGCCTGCTCGCCTTGGCGGTCTTCTTCCACCATTCCGCGATCTGGCACCAATATCTCCTCACCGGCGAGTGGCGCCTCCCGCCGTCGCGCTTCTACGCCAATCTGGGCCCGGCGGGCGTGAGCATGTTCTTCATGATCACCGGATACCTGTTCTGGTCACAGATGCTGAAGGCGAGGGGGCGGCCCAATTTCCTCAAGCTCTATGTGGGCCGTCTGTTCCGGATCGTGCCGCTCTACCTGATTTTGGCGCTGATCGTCCTCGGTGTCGTCGGCTTCGCTACGCACTGGCGTCTCAACCAGTCGCCCGTCGCGCTTTCGATCGAGGTGGCGCGAGCGCTCGCGGGCGGCGTCATGACCATTCCCCACGAGATCAACGCCTATCGCGGGACGTGGTTCGTTTCAGCGGGCGTCACGTGGTCCCTGCGTTACGAATGGATGTTCTATGCGAGCCTCATCATCACGGCGTTTTTCGCCCGCAGCGCGCTTGGCGGTCTTCTCTTGCCGCTGGCTGGCCTGACGGCCGCGGTCCTGCTTTCCTTGCTCGGCCGCGATCCGTTCGGCGCCGCGCTCATCCTCCTGTTTTCGATCGGCATGATCGCGGCGGCGGTCCAAAAGCCGCTCGCCTCGGCGCTCGGCCGAATTCCGCAATGGGCCCTGTCGGCGGTCGCCGTGGCGTCCGTAACGCTGGCTCTGACCGGCTTTGACGGCGTCTACGGCGTCGCGCCCGAACTCCTGCTTGGCGCTGGTTTCCTCATGATCGTATCGGGAACGACTTTGTTCGGGCTCCTGCTGACGCGGCCGGCCCGGCGCCTCGGCGACGTCAGCTACGGCATCTATCTCATGCAGGGGCCAGTGCTGCTGCTGGCCTTCAGTCTCCCCTGGCTCAAGGCAGCCTCGGCCGCTTCTCCAGCGGTCCATTGGAGCCTCGTCGCGGTCGCGGCGGCGGCCTTGACGGTTTTCGCGACCTTGACCCACAGTCTGGTCGAGCGGCCTGGAATCCAGGCCGGGCGGAGAGTGGCCAGCGCTCTGGGCGGCCGCGCCAGGGCGCCCGAACCGCCGGTTCGGATCGAGCGGAAGGAGCCTCAGCCGCAATCCTACTGATCGACGCGCCGACTTGTCCTTGGCGAGGATCTCACCTTTTCGAGCGCTCGAACGGCCCCGCTCTTGTCGGGCGACCGGCCTGCTTCGGCGAAATAGAGCGCCTTGCCGGCGCTCGCATGAAGCTCGGGCCGGCGCGGCGGCAGGACCGCGCGGGCGGGCGGAGGCGCGGCGACGGCCGCGACGATGAGCGCCCCGCGATTGGCGCCGAGGTCGAACGGGCGCGACGGGGGGAGCGGAACGTCGCCGCGCGGCAGGCGGATCGGCGGCAAGGGCGCCTCGGCCTCGGAACCCACGTCCCGGGGCGGCTCGAGCGCGGGCGAGTCGACAGGCGGGTTTGGCACGGCAGCCGCCACATGCACCGGTTCAGGCTTGGGTTCAGGCGCGGCGCGGCGCGGGGTCTCTATCGGCGCCGGGGGCTCAGGCGAGGCCTGCGGCGTCGGCGACCTCCCGCCGCCGGAGAACAGCGACCAGATCGACTGGGTCGGGGCGTCGGCTTGCGCGACCATGACCGGCGCGGTCGGGAAGCCGATCAAATTGGCTGGCGATCCATCGGTGCGAAGGGTCGCCAGCAACTGGGAGTCGTCCGATCCTTCGAGCGGCGCCGGCCCGACATAGTCGACCTTGACCCGCGCCGTGCCCATCGCCTTCATGTCGAGGATGTCGGCGACCCGCGAGGACACATCCATCACCCGCCCGGCGTGATAGGGGCCACGATCGTTGACCCGCACGATGACCGAATAGCCGTTGCCGAGATTGGTCACCCGGGCATAGCTCGGCAGCGGCATGGTCGGATGGGCGGCCGAAAGCGAGGCCATGTCGTAGACTTCGCCGTTGGCGGTGCGGCGGCCATGGAACGCAGCGCCGTACCAGGAGGCCATGCCCGTCGCCGAATAGGACGGGTTCACGGCCGGGACGTAGCGGCGCCCGGCGACGGTGTAAGGGCGGCCGACCAGATATTCCCCGCCGCCGCGAGGCACGGGACGGCCGTCGGCGACCACTTTCGGGCTGGCGTGGCCGTATCTTGCTTGCGAGAAATGCTCGTGGCCGTGGCGGTAGCTCACCCGGCCGGTCTCGGGGGTGGCGCAGCCGGCGAGCGCGACCGCCGCCACGCCCAGGCTTGCGGCGCCCCGCCAGTTCCAGTCGCCCGCACCAACGCGCGGTTTGAGGCCCGAAACGCTCATGACGCTTACTCGGGTCGCGCACAAGCGCAAGGGTCGAGCTTCGAACGCCGAGGCCCGCCGCGGCGGCGGAACATTTCCGAACCGTCAAGCCCGCGGCGCACCTTGATCCCGCTTCGTTTCGAATTCGCTAACGAATGCCGGTCCGCCCCCGCCGAGCGAGGGCCGCCCGCCGATCCGCCCCGGCCATGATTCAGACGCCCGCTGTCCCGCCGCATTTCAAGGGCGAGGAGTGACGCTCAATCGCGGCAAGAACGTGGCCGGTCGAAACGGGCGCCGACGGCTCCGGACCCCGTGACCCGCATGTGGCGCGCCGGCGGTCGCAAGAAAGACGGGCGATCCGCCGGAAAGGACGGGCGGTCCGAATAAGAGCATCCGAACCGCCCAGTTCTTCGGAAGCGACTGTTTTGCCAGACGAACTTGCTGCAAGCCCTCCCGGCCGGTGCTATCGCGTCGCCCCCGTTCATCGCCGCGTCACTCATCGGGCTGAAGGGGGTTCTCATCCCGAAGGTCCAGGTTCAGGCCCCGTCGCGGCGTCACGCTTTAATCACACCTTGGGCCAAGCGTCCACCAGAATCTGGCCTTCCCGCTGTCATCGAATCTTCATCCACAGATATGTCGGACGCGGAAGCCGCGAGCGCAATCTGGCGCGCCGCCGGGGCGGCGGCGCCCGGGCGCCCGCTTTCGATCCTCGGCCGCCGATCCGCCGCCATCATTCGCCGATCAGGTGCAGCGCGATTTCCCGCCGGCGCGGCGAGCGCCGATGTTCGAACAGATAGATTCCCTGCCAGGTTCCCAGGGCGAGCCGGCCCTCGATGACCGGAACCGCGAGGTGAGCGCCGGTCAACGCCGCGCGGATGTGGGCGGGCATGTCGTCGCCGCCCTCCTCCGCGTGCCGATATCGCCCCGCCTCCTCGGGGGCCAGGCGCTCAAAAAACGCCTCGAGATCGGCGCGAACGTCCGGGGCGGCGTTTTCCTGAATCAGCAATCCGGCCGAGGTGTGCCGGCAAAACAGGGTTAAAAGGCCGGTCCGCACCCCGCGGGGCTGAAGCCAATCGAGGACGTCGCGGGTAATCTCGACCAGCCCGCGCCCGCGGGTGGGAATCCAAAGACTATCGGCGAACTGACGCATGGGCTGGCTCCGCCGCCGGTGGGACATGATACGACAGGATCGCCGCGCCGGCCCCCTTGGAAGGACGAGCGTTCTCTTGCGGACGCCGGACAGGACAGCGGGCGCCATTTGCGAGTCCGAATCGAGCCTTTTCAAGGGCTTGCGGCGCCATTTTCGATCCTCTGTTCTCCGGGTTGTCGACGCGGCCCCAAAAGGTCGCTGTAAGCGCCATGGCTCGATCCAGCGCTCCGAAGGGGCGCCGGCCGGGGCCGCTTCGCGTGGCGCCTCGATGAGGCTGAAAAACGGGTAAACCGAAACCTTCATTTCGCCAAACGAAACGAACCGTTTCGCGGGCATGCCGTAAGCCATTGGAATCATTATGAGCGCCGAATCAGGCATTTCGCGGGATTGTTTGTTTTCAACGGCTTAACCTCGTTTTCATTTCGCCGTTTTTCACGGGCTGTTTGTTTTCAAAGACTTAGCTCCTATTTTTCGTTTCGCCGCGCAATTCCCAAGCCTCCCGCCGACCTCGCGCCTCAAGGAGCGCCGAAGGCGCGTCTCGAAAGCCCGAAGGGGACGTCCTGAGCCGCAACCGGAGAACTCGCTTTGCGAGCGGCTTGAGGCATGAGACGGGAGGGGCTTCTGTTTCTGTATACAAGAAACAATATCGCCACTTTTC
>DATNBG010000313.1:0-3055 GCA_035572075.1 Roseiarcus sp.
CCTCAGGCCGCGTCGGCCGGGGCGCGCTGGCGCCGGCGCATCCGCCGGCGGCGCCGCTCCGGCGCCTCGGGGGCCGGCTCGGGATCGAGCGCCGGCAGGGCGTCCATCACGCGTTCGGGCGGAAAGATGACGATCACCTCGGTCCCGGCGCGCAAAGCCGAGTTGAGACGGAATTCCCCGCCGTGCAATTCGACCAGCCCCTTGACGATCGGAAGCCCCAGGCCCGTCCCCTCTTCCGCATTCTTCTGCGCCAGCGCCCCGCGGCCGAAAGACGAGAGAACGATCGGGATTTCCTCGGGAGCGATTCCGGGCCCGGTGTCGCGGATGGAGAGATATTGTCCCCCCCGCCGGGTCCAGCCGACCTTGACGGCGATCGAGCCGCCCTGGGGGGTGAACTTGATTGCGTTGGTGAGCAGGTTCAAGGTCACCTGGCGCACCGCCCGCTCATCCGCCCAGATGCGCGGCAATCCGCTTTCCAGCGCCTCCGCGATGGCGAGATGGCGCCGCTCGATCCTCAGCCACAGGAGACGAAGGCAGTCCTCGACCACCGCGCCGAGCGAGACCGGCTCCTCCTTGAGCTCGTAGCGCCCCGCCTCGACCCGCGACAGGTCGAGGATTTCGTTGATCAGCATGAGCAGATGCTGGCCGCTGGCGTGGATGTCGCTCGAATATTCCTTGTAGGCCGGCGTCGAGTGCGGACCGAACAATTCGCCCTTCATCACTTCCGAGAAGCCGAGGACGGCGTTGAGCGGCGTGCGCAATTCATGGCTCATTGTCGCCAGGAAACGCGACTTGGCGAGGTTCGCGCTCTCGGCGCGGCGGCGCGCCTCGTCCGAATTGAGCTTGGCCTGCTCGAGTTCGGCGATGAGCGAGTCCTTTTCCGCCTGGAACGACACGTTCTGCGACGCCGCGACATGCAGGCGCCGCGTGACGATGAGGAAATAGCCGATGACGCCGATGGTCAGCGCCGCCGTCTGCAGCGCCGCGCCGTTGAGCCTGGGGGCGTAGACAAGGATGACGCCCACGATCATCGGCAGCATGCCGGCGACGAAGGCGGCCGGAATGGCGGCGGCCAGAAGCGACATCACGGTCGAGACGAGCAGCATCACGACAATGGCGAAGGCCTCCGCGCTCGGGTCGCTCCTCTGGATGAGCGCGACGATGAGATAGGCCCATGCCGAGCCGCTGAGGGCGGTGGCGAGGATGAACTTGCGCCGCCACGCGCCCGCGGCCTTTTCCTTGCTCGTGCTGGCGAGGAAGGCGATCGGCAGCGCGCAGCCGGCCGCGATCGCGAAGGCGACGGCGGTGACCCAGGTCACCAGCGGCCGGGCGTCGAGGAACGCGAGCGCCGTCCCGCACACCCCGAGCGCGACGATTCCGAGCATCGGCGTGGCGCTGCGGTTGATCTCGGCGAACAGGCGCACCATCGCGGTCGAATGGCTCGGGATGGCGTCGGGCTCCGAGAGGGACCGGCGGGCCTCCCTGAGCTGGATGGTCATCTTGCGCCGGCGCGCGGCGGCCTCGGAATCGGCAATCCCGCTTCCGCCGCCGCCCAGATCCGCCTCGACGTTCCGCATGAGCCGCCCGACACGCCCTTAACTTGCGTCAATCATGGGGATCAAATGATTAACGAGTGGCTCACGCAATGGCCTGGAATCGAGCGATCGCCGAGGGTAATTTTATTAACGCCGTTCGGTTCGCCGGCGGGGATTGGCCGTGGAGGGAGTCATGAAGCTTTACAACTCCAATCTGGCGCCGAACCCGCGCCGGGTGCGCGTTTTTCTCGCCGAGAAAGGGGTCAAGATTCCGCGCGTCGAGGTCGATCTCGGCAAGCTCGAGCACAAAGGGCCGGAATTCACCGCGCTCAATCCCTTCCAGACCATCCCGGTCCTCGAACTCGACGACGGGACGAGGATCGCCGAATCGATGGCGATCTGCCGCTATATCGAGGCGCTCTGGCCGGAACCGAACCTGTTCGGCGAGGATCCGCTCGAGCGGGCGACGATCGAGATGTGGCAGCGCCAGCTCGAATTGCGCCTGTTCCTGCCGATCGCGCAGGTGCTGCGCCACACCCATCCGCGCATGGCGGAAATGGAGGTCCCGCAGGTTCCCGACTGGGCGGCGGCCAACCGGCCAAGGGCGCTCCAGGCGATGGCGATCGTCGATGAGGCGCTGGGCGAAAGGCCGTTCATCGCCGGCGAGCGGTTCACGGTCGCCGACATCACCGGCCTCGTCGCGCTCGATTTCGCCAAGCCGGCGCGGATCGCGATCCCGGAGGAGCTCGTCCATCTCAACCGCTGGCATGCGGCGCTGAAGGCCAGGCCCAGCGCCGCGGCTTAAGGCGCCGGTCCGGGAAGACCCGCGCCTCGAGGCCGCTCAGCGGCAGACGCGCACGCCGTTGCGCCACCAGCAATGGTGGGGGTGAGCATAAGGGTGAGCATAAGGGTGGCGGTAGGGATGAGCATATGCGCCGCCGTTGACTCGGCATCCGCCATTCGGCCCCCGATGAAAGCCGGCGCCGCAACCGCCCGCGGTGAGCGTGATCACGGATGCTCCCCGGTCGGCGGGAGCGAAGGGCATCGCTTGAGAGGGCGCCGCGGCGGCGAGGCCGGCGAGGGCAAAGAGAGACGCAATCAATGGACTTCGCATGAGTTCGCCTTTCGACTTTGGGTGCGGCGAGCCTTTAGCGAAGCGTTGTTGAACACTCGCTGAATGGTTTGTGGCGGCCCCGCCTCATTGGTTGAGAAATGGCTAACGCCAGCGCCGCGTCGCGTTCCGATCCACGCCGCAGCTTCAGCGCTTGGCGCGCGGCTTGCGGTTCGGCCACTTGACGATCCGGTCCGGCCAATGGTCGGGGCTAAGGTCGGTCTCGCTCGCCTTCACCCGCCCGCTGACCGAGACGCCCGCCTCGCGCACGCTCGATGGCGAGCCCGAGACGAGCGGGTGCCAGTCGAACAGGTCTTTGCCCTCGGCGACGAGCCGATAGGCGCAGGTCACCGGGAGCCAGGGGAGTTCGCGAACCGCGGCCGGCGTCAGTCGCACGCAGTCGGGAACC
>DATNBG010000314.1:0-8750 GCA_035572075.1 Roseiarcus sp.
CGTATGCGCCGGGAGAAATGGGCGCAGGCGCTCGACGGCGGCTCGAAGCGGGACCGGGAGCTTGCGGCGAGCTTCCGCGCCGCGAACGAGAACGGAGCGTCCGACGTTCGCGTCCAGGCGCTGCTTGGCGCGTTTTTCAACGACGGCGGCGCGGGCGGGCCGGGCCGGCTCGCGACCAATGGCTTGTCCGCGAAGCAACCGCGGCTTGAAGACGAACTCAGCCGCGAGCAGCAGCGCCTCGACGCCTTGCGCGAGCCGCGGCGCGCGGCGCTGACGCTCGAGCGCTCAGCCGCCTTGTTCGTGGTCGCGCGATCGATCCTCGCGACGTTCGCGCGAATGAAGGCCGAGCGCGGCGCGCTCGATTTCAACGATCAGATCGCGCGCGCGCTCGCCCTGGTGACGCGGTCGAGCGCCGCCTGGGTGATGCACAAGCTCGACTATGGGCTCGACCACCTGCTGCTCGACGAAGCCCAGGACGCATCCTCTCCCCAATGGGGCATTCTCGCGGCGCTGAGCGCCGAGTTTTTCGCAGGATCCGGCGCGCGTGAGATGAACCGGACCGTGTTCGCGGTCGGCGACGAGAAGCAATCCATCTTCGCCTTCCAGGGCGCGGCGCCCGAGATGTTCGCGGAGATGAAGCGCGCCTTCGCCGAGCGTCATCGCGAGTCGAGGCGGCCGTTCGCCGACGTGCCGCTCACCTTCTCGTTCCGCTCGTCGCAGACGATTCTCGACGCCGTCGACATGACCTTCGCGAGAGAACCAGCGTGGCGCGGCGTGGCGGCGCCAGGCGAGCCGCCGCCAAAGCACGACGCCATCCGCCAGTTGAAAGGCGTGGTCGAGCTTTGGCCGCCGATTCCGCCGACCCCCGCGGCGGACCCGGAGGACTGGAGCGCCCCAATCGAGCCGGTTGGCCTGGACGACCCTCCGGTGATCCTCGCCAGGCGCATCGCCGAAGTGATCAGGGGCTGGCTCAAGCCCGCCTCGCGCGAGCGTGTCATCGATCCGGAAACCGGAGAGGCGAGGCGCATTCGCGAAAGCGACATCATGATCCTGGTTCGCACCCGCAACGCCTTCTTCGAGGCGATGATCCGGGCGCTGAAGGCGGCGGACATCAAGGCCGCCGGCGCCGACCGGCTCAAGCTCAAGGACCATATCGCGGTGATGGATCTCATTGCCGCGGGCCGCGCGGCGCTCACGCCGGACGATGATCTGACGCTGGCCTCAGCCCTCAAATCGCCGCTGGTCGGCTTTGACGACGACGCGCTCATGCGGATTGCGGCGGGACGGAGCGGTTCGCTCGCCCAAGCGCTGATGGCCGCCGATGAAGGCCTCGTCCGCGAGGCTCAGCGCCGGCTTGCCCTCTGGCGCTCCCGGGCGAAGGCGCTTTCGCCGTTCGCCTTCTACGCCCGGCTGCTTGGACAGGACGGCGGAAGGCGCGCTTTGCTCGGCCGGCTCGGACCTGAAGCCGCCGACCCGATCGACGAATTCCTGACGCTGGCGCTCACTCATGAGCAGCGGGAGGCGCCGTCGCTCGAAAATTTTCTCGCCGAGGTCGAATCCGCCGATGCTGAAATCAAGCGCGACATGGAGGTCGAGGCCGAGGGCGTGCGGGTCATGACCGTCCACGCCAGCAAGGGACTCGAGGCGCCGATCGTGTTCCTGCCCGACTCCTGCACCGGGCCCGATCCGAGGCACGAACCCAAGCTCGTGCCGCTTTCGCCGAGGCCGGGCGATCCCCCGCTCCTCGCCTGGGCCAGGAAGGCGGTCGACAACGCCGACGCGGTCGAGGCCGCGAGGGACGAGGCGCGCTCAGCTCAGGCGGGCGAGCACCGGCGCCTGCTCTATGTCGCCATGACCCGTGCGGCTCAGCGCCTCATCGTCGCCGGCTACGGGACGTCGAAAAGCCGCCCGGCCGATTGCTGGTGGGACCTCGTCCATGCCGGCCTTGCCGATTCGCTCGTTGAGGCGCCGGCGCCCTTTCGCGGGGACGGGACGATCCTCCGCTTCGGCGAGGGCCTTCGCGCCGAGGAGGGGCGCGAATCGGCGCCCGCTCGCGGCGCAGGCGCCCTGCCCGGCTGGCTCACCGCCGAGGCGGCGCCCGAAGCTAAGCCCGCTCCGCTCAACCCATCCCGCGCCGGCGGGATCGGCGGGGGCGACCCGGAACGGGCGCTCGAGGGGCGCCTTGCGCATGCTCTCCTTGAGATGCTGCCCGACCTCCCGCCTGAGCGCCGCCCGGACGCGGCGAGGGCCTACCTCGATGCGTGGGGCGGCGCGTTCGCCGAATCAGCGCGCGTGGCGATCGCCTCCAAGGCGCTTGCGGCGATCGACGCGCCGGAGTTGAGCCCTCTCTTTGGCCCCGGATCCCGAGGCGAAGTCGCGCTCGCCGGGCTGCTGCCGCGGCCAGGACGCCCCGACCTGCCCTATAGCGGCCGCCTCGACCGCCTCGCCGCGACCGGCGAGGCCGTATCGATCGTCGATTTCAAACTGGGCCAAAAGCCGGATCGTCCGGCCGCGGCCCATGTCGCCCAGCTTGCGCTTTATCGCGCCGCCTTGCAGCCGCTCTACCGCGGATCGCCAATCCGGG
Organism: Roseiarcus sp.; assembly: GCA_035572075.1. Taxonomy (GTDB): domain Bacteria; phylum Pseudomonadota; class Alphaproteobacteria; order Rhizobiales; family Beijerinckiaceae; genus Roseiarcus. The sequence goes on from DATNBG010000314.1 coordinate 2,585, forward strand.
CGGCGCTCGTCTATCTCGACGGGCCGACGCTCGCGCCGGTCGGCGAGGCGGAGCTCGACGCGGCGCTCAACGCCATCGTCGAGGCGTCATGAGCACGCCACAGAGGCCCCCCGGTTTCGCCGTTTTTCCTGCAATTCCGCAGGGAAGCACTGTCTTGATTGCCTTGAAGAGGTCGCATTTGCTGGCCAAGTTGCAACCGATGACGAGCGGAACTCGGCAGGGCGGGCGCCCGGGATTCTTGTGTCTTGGTGTGGGAAGGCGTGGACGGGGGCCGCGGCGCGGAGCGCTGTGCGCAGCCGCAGGCGTCGGCCTCGCAGCGCTGTTGGCGGGCGGGGATCTGGCGGCCGAATCGGCGAAAATCCCGTACGGCATGGTGCCCTACACCCATCCCGTTTATAAAAACGGCAAGCGAATCTTGTGGCATGGGGCGTGGCGCGGCGGCCTTGGCAGATACGCTCGCCGGGGCGCGAGGGCGGCGGAAGCCAAACCGGCGCTGGCGCTCGCGCCGGAGCCGCCAACGGCGGCCCAGGCCGCGAAGGAATTCACGATCCTCGCCGACCCCGGCGACGCCCGGGCGAGCAGGATGGCCCGGGATTTCGCGGCGGTCGTCGGCGCGAACGGCTCGGCGGGACGCGCGATCGTCGGCTCCACCTCGCCCAATGGTCTCGGCAAGGTCCTGAAAACGGACATGGCGGGCTTCGCCATCGTCTCTCTCGACAGCGTCGTCAACAGCGTCAAGGACGATCCGGACTGGACGAAGCGTTCCCCCTTCGTCGCGCGCTTGCCCCCCGAAACCCTGGCGGTGATCGCGCCCCGGGAGGTGAAGTCGGTCAGTGAGCTCAAGGGAAAAACCGTGAGCTTCGGCGACCTGGACAGCGCGGCCTCGACCAGCGGCCGAATGTTGTTCTCCCGTCTGGGAGTGACGGCGAAAGAGACCAATGGGCCGCTGCCGGAGGCGCTGGATGCGCTCGCGGCGGGCAAGGTCGACGCGGTCGTTGTCCTCGGCGCGGAGGAATCGCCCGCGCTCGCCGATTTCGGCGGCGACGGACGCTTTCACATCGTCGCCATTCCCTGGTCGCCGGCTTTGGAGCCGGTCTACGCGCCCGCTCACGTCACCGCGGCGGAGCGGCCCAATCTGGTCAACGCGACCGAACCGGTCGAAACGATCGGCGAGCCGATGGCGCTGGTCGCGCTCGACGCGGCGCCGGGAACGACGCGCGCGGACGCGCTGGGGCGGGTCGCACGCGCGTTTCTGGACAATTACGACGGGTTGCTCGCGGCCGATCGCGACCCGCACTGGCGGGAGGTCAATCTCGCCGCCGACGCGTCGTGGCCGGTCGGGCCCTGGCCGCGGCTCGGCGCCGCGCAAAGCTGGCTGGACGCGAAGAAGCCTTCGGCCGATGGGTCTCTCGAGGCCTTCCGCGCCTCGGCCAAGTTGGCCGCCGGTTCGGCCGGCTGGCCGAGCGCGGCCGATTCGGACCGGCTCTATGACGGGCTGACGCGCTGGCGCGGGCTCATGCAGTAGGGGAGAGGGACGCTGGCCATTTCCTGGAACGCCCTGGCGGTCGTCCTCGCCGCCGTCATCGCAAGCATGCTCGTCGTGGTGTGCCGGCCTCGGCTCGAGCCCACGGCCCTGAACGTGAAGGCTGCGGTCGAGCAGCCTGTTTTCGTCTCCCCGCCCGCCGCGGCCGCCGGGGCGAAAGGGTTGACGACCGCCGCCCAAGGCATCGCCAAGGAGGCGATCGGCAAGCTCGCGAGCGCGCTGCGCAATCATTCCGCCGCCCCGGCCAAGCTCGCGGCGGGGGGTCCAGGGGCGAAGCTCACCATACCGATCGACGCTGCCCGGCGGCTTTGCGCCGAAGGCCTTGTCGCCTTCGCCAAGGGCGACATCGCGACCGCGCGCGCGTTTTTCGTCAGCGCCGCCGAGGCCGGCGACGCCCGAGCTCTGGTCGCCCTCGGCGACACGTTCGATCCGGCCACCTTGACCCGTCTCGGCGTCGTCGGGCTCAAGGGCGACGGGGCCAAGGCGCGCGACTATTATGAACGCGCGCTCGCCGTCGGCGCGACCGGGGCTCGCGAGCGGCTCGCCTCGCTGGCGGCGAAATAGCGCGCTCGTCCTCTCCAGCCTTTCGACCGCGGGCGCGAAGGTCCCGGGCGAAACGGACCGGATTTCCGCACAAGTTTACGCGCGCGAATGATCTCAGGAGCTTGACTGCGCTTTCGCGCAACTTTGATCGCCGCGCCGCCTTTCCGGGTCGCGGAGCCGCGCAGCGTCCGCCGCGCGAGCCCGGAAACCGCCGCCGATTTCGCAACCCTTGCGTTTTTGGGTCGCGACGAGGGTGAAAACCAGCAAAAACAACGGCATTCATTTCGCGTAAGCGAAATGAATGGTTTCGCGACCCGGGCGCAAGTCCTTGAGATCATTGGGGGCGCGAAATGGGCCATTTCGCGGAATCGTTTGTTTTCAATGCCTTGAACTCCATTTCATTTCGCGCCGTTCGCGCCGCGACTTTTTCCTCCTCGAACGCCTGATCGAGGCCTCGCGGCGGACTTTGCCCGGGGCGCGCCTGCGCGCCCGTTCCGAGGCCGGTTTGGGTTCGTCGGACATGAGCGCCTTTTCCTAATTTAGACGCATTGTATCTTCGATTTCGTTTTTCTGCAATAAATTGTTTGTTCTCACCGCGATGGATGCTGGCGTGGAGGTTCAAACTTGATGCATAACTTTCTGAAATTGTTTTATTTCTTGGAGATGGACAGGCGGTTTGCCGGCGACTCGCGTGGATGGCCGCGTCAATCCCGGATCAAGTCCGGGGACGGCCGACGGCGTTGGGGCGCCGCCGCCCAAGCCCGTTCGTCAGTCAGGCGAGACCGATGCGCGGGCTTGGGCCCGCGGCGCGGACGCGTGCGTCGGCGTGAGGCTCGAACGGCTTGAAATTGTCGCGGAACATCTTGACCAGACGGCCGGCGACCTGGGCGAATTCGCCCTTGTCGCGCCAGGTCTTGATCGGATCGAGAATGTGAGGCTCGACGCCCGGAACCTGCGCGGGCACGGCGAGCCCGAAATGCGGATCGGTGCGGAACTCCGCGCGATGCAGGGAGCCGTCGAGCGCGGCGGCCACCAGCCGGCGCGTCACCCGGATCGGCATCCGGCGCCCCTCGCCGAACTTGCCGCCGGTCCATCCGGTGTTGACCAGCCAGCAGTCGACATGATGCCGCGCGACCAGTTCGCGCAGCAGATCGCCGTAGACGGTCGGGCGCAGCGGCAGGAATGGCGCGGCGAAACAGGTCGAAAACGTCGCCTGCGGCTCGGTGACGCCCTTCTCGGTGCCCGCCACCTTGGCGGTGTAGCCGCTGAGGAAATGATACATCGCCTGCGCCGGGTCGAGCTTGGCGATCGGCGGCAGCACCCCGAACGCGTCGCAGGTCAGCATGATGACATTCCTGGGATGACCCGCGCGCCCGGTCGCCGAAGCGTTGGCGATGAAATCCAGCGGATAGGCGAGGCGTGTGTTCTCGGTCCTGGACTCGTCGTCGAAATCGGGCGCGCGCAAGTCCGGATCGAGCCTCACGTTCTCCATCACCGTGCCGAACCGTTCGGTCGTCGAAAAAATCTCGGGCTCGGCCTCGCGCGACAGCCGGATCGCCTTGGCGTAGCAGCCGCCCTCGAAATTGAAGATTCCGTTGCGGCCCCACCCATGCTCGTCGTCGCCAATGAGGGTGCGGCGCGGATCGGCGGAGAGCGTTGTCTTGCCGGTGCCGGAGAGGCCGAAGAAGATCGCCGCGTCGCCGTCGCCGCCGGTGTTCGCCGAACAGTGCATGGCCATGACCTGCTTTTGCGGCAAGAGGTAGTTGAGGACGGTGAACGCGGCCTTCTTCATCTCGCCCGCGTAGCTCGTGCCGCCGATCAGCACGATCTTCCGGGTCAGGTCGCAGGCGACGATGGTCTCGGAGCGCGCGCCGTGACGCCTGGGGTCGGCGCGGAACGAGGGCAGATCCACAATCGTCAGTTCCGGGACGAACGCGGCCAGATCCTCCGGCGGCGGACGGATCAGGAGGTTGCGGATGAACAGCGAATGCCAGGCATATTCGGTGAAGACGCGCGTGCGCAGGCGCAAGGCGGGGTCGGCGCCCGCATAAAGGTCCTGGGCGAACAGCGTCTTGCCGCTGGCGTGGGCGATGAAGTCGGCGAGCAGCGCGTCGAAATGCTCGACCGTCATCGCGCTGTTGCCGTCCCACCACACGAGCGCCTCGGCGGCGCCGTCGCGCACCACGAACTTGTCCTTCGCGCTGCGTCCGGTATGCGCGCCGGTGTCGGCGACAAGGGGGCCGTGCGCCGCGATCCGCGCCTCGTTGCGCTTGAGCGCCTGCTCGTAGAGTTGCGGCGCGCCGAGATTCCAGCCGATCGCGGCCAGGTCTCGGAAGCCGAACCGCTCCGCGCCGAAGCCTGCGTTACGCGCCCCGTTGTCGATCATGTCGTCACCGTTCCGGTGGCCCAAAATGCACGCGAGAATCCAAGCAATTTACACCCACACGGTCAACTGACCCGGAAGAGACTTGCCGCGAGTCTCGGACTGCCGCGAAAGCGATGGGTAATTTCACCCATTGCCAAGCTGGTTTTGTATTCTCATCATGCCAATTGTCTGAAGGGGCCGCCCGAGATTCAAACGGCGCCGAGGTCCGAAACGAACCAAGAGTAACGGAAGCTATAGGCGCGCGGTTTGACCGCGTTGTGAGAGTGAGCGTTTTGCGCTTGCCAGGGGGATCGCCAGGGTATTCTGCTACAGCATTAGGGCAGTTAACTCGGTATTAACCAATCTATTAAAAGATGTTTCATCGTTCACGTTGGGTTGGGAAGCCAAGCGTCCGCTTCTTCGACGCTCTTCAAGAATGCGCGTCTAAGAGATTAGGGTTTCAAAGCAACCCAAGCGTAATATTCTCAGGTTTTTGGGGCGACAATGAAAACCAGGACTTGCAGCCAAGTTGAAGCGAGTCGAACGGTTCCGGCAATCAGCCTCGCCTTGGCGACCGAAAGAAAGCGGCGATCAGAGGGGCGACTTGGGGGGTTCAAGACGATCGCCCCCCTGCTCGGTCTCGTCCCGGCGTTGATGGGCTGCGCCTCCCAGCAGATCGGCCCGGACCGCCCGGTTCCCATCAGCGATGACATCGCAATGGTGCGCTCGATTGCATACCCGCAGAATTTGGCGGCCTTCGCCGCCGACTGGCCGGACAAGGCTGTCGCGCGCAACGAGATGCTTACCGCCAGGATATACGTCGCAGATATGGAATACCAGGTCTACGAGGCCAGTCTCACCAAGGAAATCCAACGCGAGGGATTGCTCGGCACCGCGACAATCCTCGGCCTGACAACCGCCTCGACGCTGGTCAGCCCCGCCCCGACCAAGACCATCCTCTCCGGTCTTGCGACCGGAGTGACCGGACTTGATAAAGCCTACAACGAGAAAGAGCTGCTCAGCAACGCCATGCAAGCGCTGCAGGCCCAAATGAGAGCGGACAGGAAAGCCGAGGCGGCTGAAATCTACGCGAAGATGTTCAGGGACGCAGGCGGCGGCGTAAAGACGCCGACCCCAATCGGCGAATATACCTGGTCAATGGCGCTCGCCGACGCGGAAGCCTATTATCGGGCGGGCACCCTCTCCTCCGCGCTCATCGGTCTTTCCAGGACAGTCGCCAACAATGAGACGAGCGCCGGTCTCGCGAAAGCCCAGGCGGGACCGAATCCAGTCGCGGTCACGGCCGCCCGCGAGATGGCCGCTCCAATCTCGGGGGTCACGATCCCGCAATCGCGCGCCGTGTTTGTCGCGCCCATCAAATCGCCTCGGGAGATCGCGCCGCCTCCGCCAAAGCCCACCCTCCTGAACCCAAAGGGCGTTGGCTCATTTGAAAGGACGCGGCTTCATAAGGAAACGATACTGGACTATCAAAAAAACACTTTGTGCGGCCCGGCAAATGGAGACGTCGTCTCGCTGCGGGAGGAGATGATAAATTTCTTTCGAAGGCCGGACGTACTCGACACAGATCGAGCCGATCGAATCAAAGAGAAAGGTATACGGGAAGGGGACTTGGATGAGCTGAGTACGCTTGCAGCCAAACATCCATGTAAACAAGATTAGGTCGCTTTAGTTTCATAGATTTAAAAAGGAGGAAG
>DATNBG010000315.1:0-2649 GCA_035572075.1 Roseiarcus sp.
TGGAGATCGGGAAGACGTTCAGGCGATAGAACAGATCCTCGCGGAAACGGCCGGCCTTGACCAGTTCGATCAGATTCTGGTTGGTCGCCGACACGAGACGGAAGTCCACCCTGACCGGACGGCGTGCGCCGACCGGGTCGATCTCGCCCTCCTGCAGCGCGCGCAACAGCTTGACCTGCGCCTCGGGCGGCAGTTCGCCGATCTCGTCGAGGAACAAGGTGCCGCCGTTGGCCTCGGCGAACTTGCCAACGTGCCTGTCGACAGCTCCGGTGAACGAGCCTTTCTCATGCCCGAAGAGAATGGATTCGACCAGGGTCTCGGGCAACGCGCCGCAATTGACGATGACGAACGGCTTGCCCCGCCGCTCCGACCCGCCCTGGATCGCGCGCGCCATCAGTTCCTTGCCGACCCCGGATTCGCCCTCGATCAGGACGGGAATGTTCGACTTGGCGGCGCGCTCGGCGAGCCGGACGGTGCGCGCCATCGATTCGGCGCGGGTGACGATGTCGCGGAAGCTGAGCTCGCCGGCGTTGCGTCGGGTCGCGCGCCTGAGCTCGTCCTCGAGCGCATCGACGCGCAGCGCATTGCGGATCGACACTTGCAGGCGCTCGGCGCCGATTGGCTTCACGACGAAGTCGGTCGCGCCGGCGCGCATGGCCGAGATGACGGTCTCGATCGATCCATTCGCCGTCTGCACGATCGCGGGGATGGCGATCTCGTGCTGGCGCATCCGCGACAGCACCCCCATGCCGTCGAGATCGGGCATCACGAGATCGAGGATCAGGAGATTGACCGGCGGCCGGTCCTTCGCCTCGAGACGCGCGAGCGCCGCTTCGCCCGATTCCACGCTCTCGGCGTCATAGCCGAATCGCCGGGCCATCGCCTCGAGGAGGCGCCGCTGGATGGGATCGTCATCGCAGATCAGTATGAGAGCGGTCATCGTCGTCTCGCAGGCGGCCTTCGCGTCGCGCCATGCGTGACATTGTGACATCAGGGTAAATGCGATGTTAATGTCGTCCCGTTCCGGGCCGTCGTCTCCGCAAAAGCGCCGCTTTGTGGGAGCGAAACAATCGCCGAAGCTTAGCGGCAGGCTAACAAAGAGGCTTCGACGATGAGCTTGAAGGTCCGATCCCTCGACGCTGCCTTGTCGCCGCCGCCCGCTCCGACCGATTTCGGCGCGCTGCCCGAGTGGCGTCTCTCCGATTTGTACGAGGGCATGGATTCGCCTGCCTTCGCCGCCGATCTTGAGCGCGCCGAACGGGAAGCCAGGCTCTTCGCCCAGACTTACCAGGGAAAGCTCGCGGCGCTCGCCGCGCGCGCCGATGCGGGCGAGACGCTGGGCGCGGCGGTCAAGGCCTATGAGGCTTTGCAGGATCTAATCGGCCGCATCATGGCCTATGCGTCGCTTCTCTACGCCTCCGACACCGGCGCTCCGGCAATTGCGAAGTTTTATGCCGACGCGCAGGAGCGCGTGACCGCGCTCGCCGGAGACCTCCTGTTCTTCGAGCTCGAGCTTAACCGCCTGGACGACTCCAGGCTCGAGGCTGCGATGGCGGCGCCTGCGCTCGGCCACTACCGTCCCTGGCTCGAGGACATCCGCAAGGAGAAGCCCCACCAGCTCGCCGACGACCTCGAGCGCCTGTTCCTGGACAAATCGGTCAGCGCCGCCGCGGCATGGAACCGCTTGTTCGACGATACGATGGCGGCGCTCCGGTTCGACTTCGAGGGCGAGAGCCTGACGCTCGAGCCGCTTCTCGGCAAACTCATGGATCCGGACGAGAAGGTAAGGGAAACCGCGGCCAACGCGCTGGCCGCCACGCTCGGCGCCAATCTCCGGCTGTTCGCCCTCATCACGAGCACGCTCGCCAAGGACAAGGAGACCTCCGACCGCTGGCGCAAGTTCAAGGACGTCGCCGATTCGCGCCACCTTGCGAACCGGGTCGAGCCGGAGGTCATCGAGGCGCTGGTCGCCGCCGTCACCGACGCCTATCCGCGTCTCTCGCATCGCTATTACGCGCTGAAAGCCCGCTGGTTCGGCAAGGACAGGCTCGACCACTGGGACCGCAACGCGCCCCTTCCCGACACGCCGCGGCGCGTCTACCAGTGGGAGGCCGCGCGCGACATGGTGCTCGGCGCCTATCGCGCTTTTTCGCCGAGGATGGCCGATATCGCCCGGCGCTTCTTCGATGAAGGGTGGATCGACGCGCCGGCGAGGCCCGGCAAGGCGCCCGGCGCCTTCTCGCATCCGACGACGCCGTCCTCCCATCCCTACATTCTCGTCAATTATCTCGGCAAGGCGCGTGACGTGACCACGCTTGCGCACGAGCTCGGCCACGGCGTCCATCAGGTGCTGGCCGGCGTCAACGGCGCCTTGATGGCGCCGACGCCGCTCACGCTCGCCGAAACAGCCTCGGTGTTTGGCGAAATGCTGACCTTCCGCTCGATGCTCGGCTCGACCCCCGGCGCGATCGAGCGCAAGGCGATGCTGGCGGGCAAGGTCGAGGACATGCTCAACACCGTGGTGCGCCAGATCGCGTTCTACAAGTTCGAGCGGCTCGTTCATCTCGAGCGCCGCAACGGCGAAGTGACGGCGGAGCGGATCAGCCAGTCATGGATGACGACCCAGGCCGAAAGCCTCGGGCCCGCGAT
>DATNBG010000316.1:0-8276 GCA_035572075.1 Roseiarcus sp.
AGCCATTTGCGCACCGTATCGTTTGCAACGCCCGCGAGCCGCATGTTCTGGCTGACGGTGAGGTCGGGAACGAGGGCCGGATCCTGATAGACCGAGACGATGCCCGCCTCGCGCGCCTCGGAGGGCGAGCGAAACGCCTGCGGCCGCCCCCTGACCAGGATTTGACCGCTGCTGGCCGGGAACACGCCGGTGACGATTTTCACCAGCGTGCTCTTGCCCGCCCCGTTGGCGCCCATGAGCCCGTGAACCTCGCCCGAGCGGATCTCGAGCGAGGCCTCCCGCAACGCGACGACCGAATCAAATCGCTTCACGATGCCGCTGGCGGCGAGGATCACGGATGACTCGGTCATCGGCTGCTGGGTCGCCTGAGCAGCTGGCGTTCCGCCCGCGTTTCCGGACCGAACGCCAGAACTTCGAGGAAGGGGCTTTTACGACTTCAGCCGGCGATCACTCGCCTGGACCTTTGCAGGCCTTCTCCTGCGCGACGGTGTAGTGCGTGTATGGCTTGACCGGACTATACACCGGATAGGTCGGATCGACCTTCGGATCGTAGTAGGTCTTCAGCCATTCCATGCCGTCCTTTGTCGTGTTGTCGTAGACCGCCGGCGTGAGATGAATGACGCGCGGCTCCTTCTTTCCCGCAAGCACGTCGAGGGCCACCGCGAGGCCTGCCCCGCCGACCGCCGGCGGATTGGTGACAGCGATGCCAACGAGCCCGGCGTCCTTCAGCTCGAGGGCCTGTCCCATGAAACCATTGTTATCGGCATCGACCATCGGCACATATTTGCGGTTCGCGGTCTTGTATGCGTCGACCGCGGATTTGCCCGTTCCCGAATTCCAGATTCCATCGATCTGCTTGCCGGATCCGATGAGGTTTTTCATTTCCTGCGCGGCCTTGTCGTATGACCAGCCGGTGAAGACCGACGCGACAACCTTGATGTCCGGATATTTCTTCAGAGCCTCGGTGAATCCCTCGTGCCGGTCGGCGTCAGCAGGCACGCCATCGATACCGCGCATCTCGACGACATTGCCTTTGCCGCCGAGCGTCTTGAACAGCGCCTCGGCGCCAAGGCGCCCGTAGGCAGTCTGGTCGTTTGTCAGGACATAGGCCGAGGGAGCGTCGACCGCCTGGTCGACCGCGACCACGACAATTCCGCGATCCGTCGCCTGCTTGATGACCGGATCGAGCGCCTTGCGATCGGACGGATTGATGATGATGATGTTGGCGCCGGCCGAGATCAGGTTGCGGATGTCCGCGATCTGCTCCGAGGGTCCGCCATTGCGGTTGGCGAGGATGACCTTGGAGACCTTGCCGGACGCAAGCGCCTCGGCCTTGATCGAGCAGACCATCTCCTCGCGCCAGCCATTGCCGATCAGCGTGTTCGAAACGCCGACCACATATTTCTTTTGCTCGGCGTTGGCGTGGCCTGCCGCTGCCAAAAGGCTCGCGGCCGCCGCGAGCGCAAGACAGCTTGATTTGACGAAGACCCTCATTTGTACCTCCCGGATTTGGTTTAGCGCCTTCTCGTTGACGCCGCGCTGGCCGCTCGTCAAGAGGCCCTCGGACACATGAGGCTAGCGACGGCGGCGCGGAAGGCGATCCTAGAGCCTGGCAAGCGAAAAGTGAAACTTGGCTTTTTCGCGAAGGCGACGCGAAATCAAAGGGATCTTACGCCGCATGTCGGGCGCGGCGCTGGTCTACGCCGCCGCCCGGGCCAGCGCCGGCCAGGAATAATCGGGAAGCTCGAGCGTGTCCGCAATATCCCGGCTCAATGCGAGCTTCGCCACTCCCGGAATGGCGCAGGCCCTCACCACCTGATTGCGCGCGAACAGGCCGAACCGGGTCCTCGGCGCAAAAGCGGCCGAGAAACGCTGCGCGCCCTTCTGTTTGGAGTCCATGAACGTGCGCAGAAGAGTCTCGTAGCGGCGGAACGCTTCATCATGCCGTCCGCCGGCCTTCGCGAGTTCGCCCGCCAGCACATAAGCCGCGGTCATCGCCAGCGCCGAGCCCTGGCCGGCCATCAGCGAGACGCAAAACGCGGCGTCGCCGATGAGCGCGACGCGGCCGCGCGACCATGAGGGCATCTTGATCTGCGCGACCCGGTCGAAATAGAGGTCCGGCGTGCGGTCGAGGCAAGCGAGGATTTGCGCGCATTCCCACCCGCCGCCGTATCGCCTGCGCAGCATCGCCTTCTGCGCCTCAGGATCAGGCATGGCCGGTGAACGCCCGTCATCATCAGTGAAGACGAACAGGAAAAGCGTCCGGTCGCCACGCAGGGCGAAGCGCGCCACCATCTGGCGGGGCTCGCTGTAGATGACGTAAACGTTCTCGTCGCGCGGGCGATACGCTTGCGTCTCGAACGCGGCCACGACATAGCCGAGGTCGGTTTCAAACTGCTGCTGCGGCCCGAAGGCGAGGCTGCGCACGTTCGAATGCAGGCCGTCGGCGCCGATGATGAGGTCAAAAGAGCGCACGCCGGCATGTCTGAATTGCGCCTCAATGCGGCCGGGCCGCTCTTCGAGACTGACGATCTCGTCGCCAAACAGGACTTCCGTCTGGCCCCTGACCCGTTCGAACAGGAGCCGGGAAAGATCGGCGCGCGCCAGTGTCGTGAATCGTCCGCCTGTGAGGTCCTGGAAGACGCGCGTTCCGAAGCCGGTTATGCGTTCGCCCCGCGCGTCGACAATCCTCATTTCGCGCATTCTGTAACCGGCGCGCTTAAGCTCGTCCGCGAGCCCCATCCGCTCGGCGATGTCGTAGCCTTTTCCCCAGAAGTCGAGCACATATCCGCCGGCGCGCAGGCGCGGCGCCCGCTCGACGATCGTGGTTTGGAACCCCGCGGCGTTGAGCCAGAAGGCAACCGTAGGCCCGGCGATGCCGGCGCCGGAGATGAGGATCGATTTGGAGGGCATGTACGCCGGTTACCAGCGCGGGTTGGCGGAACTGTGATCGCCTCAGGAGGATAGAACGGGAGCGTCGCCGCTACCGCTCCCGCCGGCTCAAAAATGCAAGCTTCTCGAACAGGTGCACGTCCTGCTCGTTCTTGAGCAACGCGCCGTGCAGGGGAGGGATCAGCTTTTTCGCCTCGCGCTCGCGCAAGGCTTCGGGGGCGATGTCCTCGTTGAGCAGAAGCTTGAGCCAGTCGAGCAGCTCCGAAGTGCTCGGCTTCTTTTTCAATCCCGGCGTCTCGCGCAGGGTGAAGAACGACCGCATCGCCTCCTCGACCAGCCTGGGCTTGATCGACGGAAAGTGGGATTCGACAATTTTGCGCATCGTCTCGGCGTCGGGAAAGCGGATGTAGTGAAAGAAGCAGCGGCGCAGGAAGGCGTCGGGCAACTCTTTTTCGTTGTTGGAGGTGATGATCACGATCGGCCTAAGCGCCGCCTTGACCGTCTCGCCGGTCTCGTAGACGTGAAACTCCATCTGATCGAGCTCGAGCAGGAGATCGTTGGGGAATTCGATGTCCGCCTTGTCGATCTCGTCGATCAACAGCACGGGGCGTTCGCGCGAGGCGAACGCCTCCCACAGCTTGCCGCGCCGGATGTAGTTGGCGATCTCGGAGACGCGCGGATCGCCGAGTTGCGAATCGCGCAGGCGCGAGACCGCGTCATATTCGTACAAGCCCTGCTGTGCGCGCGTGGTCGACTTGATGTGCCAGGCGATGAACGGCGCGCGAAGCGCGCCTGCGATCTCCTGCGCGAGCAGCGTCTTGCCGGTGCCCGGCTCGCCCTTGACCAGGAGCGGGCGCTCGAGCGCGATCGCGGCGTTGACCGCGGTCTTGAGTTCATCGCCCGCCACATAAGTGGCGGTTCCTTCAAAGCGCATCAACGGCCGGATCCTCTCAATTCATCAGGCCCTTGACCGTCTCGATGAGCTGCTTGAGCGAGAAAGGCTTGGGCAGGAAGACGAAGTCCTGGCCCTCCGGCAGATTGCGGGCGAACGCGTCGTCAGCGTACCCGGAGACGAACACGACCTTGGCCGACAATCCGCGCTTGCGCAGTTCGGTCAGCATGGTCGGCCCGTCCATTTCCGGCATGATCACGTCCGAAACGATCAGGTCGATCGGCTCGCTCGCGGTCTCGGCGACGCGCAACGCGTCAGCGCCGGTTTCCGCCTCCAGCACCGTATAGCCGCGCGAGGCGAGCGCGCGCGAGGCGAAGGCGCGCACCGCCTCCTCGTCCTCGACCAGCAGGATCGCGCCCCGGCCGGTCAGATCCGCGGCGGGCTTGGGAGTCTCCGTCTTGATCGGCTGGTCGGCCTCGTCGGCCTCGTCGCCGAGGCGCCGGGGAAGCAGAATGCGGAATGTCGCGCCCTTGCCTGGCTCGCTGTCGCAGAACACATAGCCGCCGGTCTGCTTGATGATGCCGTAGACCATCGACAAGCCGAGGCCCGTGCCCTTGCCGACATCCTTGGTGGTGAAGAACGGTTCGAAGATCTTGGCCCGGACTTCCGGCGGAACGCCATGACCGGTGTCTTGGACTTCGACCAGCACGTAATCGGCCGGGACCACATCCACCACCTCTTTGAGCGCGCTCACCTCGGCGGCCGGAAAGTTGCGCGTGCGCAGCGTGATCCGGCCGCTGTCGTGAATGGCGTCGCGGGCATTGACGACGAGATTGAGGATCACCTGCTCGAACTGGTTCAAGTCGGCTCTCACTTCCCAGAGATCCCGCCCGTATGCGAGGTCGAGCTGGATTGTCTCGCCGACCAGCCGGCGCAGCAGCATCTGCAATTCCGACAAGACGTCATTGAGCTGCAGCGTCTGGGGACGCAGCGTCTGGCGGCGCGAAAAGGCGAGCAATTGCCTGACCAGCCCCGCCGCCCGATTGGCGTTCTGCTTGATTTGCATGATGTCCTGGAACGACGGGTCGGTCGGGCGGTGATTGGCGAGCAGGAGATCGGAATAGCCGATGATGGCGGTCAGCACATTGTTGAAGTCATGCGCGACGCCGCCGGCGAGCTGGCCGATGGCCTGCATCTTCTGGCTCTGCGCGAGGTTTTCTTGCAACGTGCGCTGCTCGGTGGTGTCGAGCGCGAAGATGGTCGCGCTCGCCCCCTCGTCGGCGCCCGGATCGGCGGCCGAGACGAACAGCCGCGCCGAACGCCCGGGCCCCGCTCCCTCGAGCGAGACGTCGAGGGGCGCGATCTCGCCCTTGCCCTGGGAGGCGGCCTCGATCGAGGCTCTCAAGGGTCCATGATCGCGCTCCGCGACAAGGTCGAAAATCGACATTCGTCCCCTGGCCGCCTCGCTTTTTCGCGTGGCTTGGGCCAGCCGGGCAAAGGCGGCGTTGGGGCGCAACACTTGGCCGGCGGCGTCCACGGCGGCGATCGCCACCGGGGTCGAATTGAAAATGCGGGCGAAGCGCACCTCGGCCGCGCGCAGGTCTTCGCCCTTGATTTCGCCGGGCGCGCGATTGATCACCAGCGAGCGGGAGGGCCCCGGCGTCCCGTCGCCGGAAAAGGCGACCTTGTGCAGAATGCGCACCGGCAGGAGCCGGCCCTGGCGGGGCTTGAGGTCGACGTCGAATTTCTGCGTCGTCACTTCCCCCGGCGGGCCCGACATCATCGCGAGCATAGCGCCGCCGTCTCCCGCGACGATGTCGTCGACCTTGAGCCCGCCGGGGCTGAACTGGGCGAGATCATAGTCGAGCCAGCCGGCCAGGGTGGCGTTCATGTGGGCGATCGAGCCGTCGGGCTCGGCCGAAAAGAAGCCGGCCGGGGCGTGGTCGAGATAGTCGATCGCGTGCTGAAGATCCTGGAAGAAGGTTTCATGCCGGGCGTGGTCGCGCGTTTCGTCCGAGACCGTCCACGCCATCAGGCCGTCCCTGACGACGCCCTCGAGCGGGCGAACGCGAATGCGGTACCAGGCGACCTCGCCCTCGCCGCTCGGCGGCGGAGAGAGACGAAGCTCCTCGCTCGCGCGGGAGCCGGATTTCGCCGCCTGCGACAGGCGATAGACGGATTCGGAGACGTCGGGCGAGCCGGTGAACAGACGCTCGACCGGGCGAAGATCGTTCGCCGCGGGCGCGCCCGAAAGGGCGCGGTAGGCGTCGTTGGCGTAGACGATCCGCGACTCGCGGTCGGTGACCAGGAGCCCGTCCGGATTGGAATCGGCGATCGCCTTGGTGGTGTCGAAGCGCGCCGCCCTCGTCGGGAATTGCAGCAGGCCGAAGGCGAACAGCAGCAACCCGAAAGCGCCGCAGACCGCGAGAATGACGATCATCCAGGTCATCAGCGTCGCGCCGGTCGCGCTCGGCGCGAGCCACAAAGCGATGAGGGCGCCGGCGAGACAGACCAGAAGAATCGCCAGCGCCACGGGATTGACCGTCCGCTCGACTCTGTCCACCGGTGGAGGCGGCGGAGATTTCATTCGAGGATCGTCACCCGCAGGGACATTGGCGTCGACATGAATTAACGAAGGCGCCCGAGTCGCCGTCGGCCTCGTGTGCTATCATGGGCCGCGCGCGATGTCTTGGCGGAGCGCGCCAAACCTCGGCGAAAGTGCGGCGAACCCCCCAGTTTTCAACGGGATCGCGTTTTGTTATGAGTGGGATGACGGGCGCGCCTCGAAAAGGGTTCGGGCGCGCGGCGACGCGGCGGGCCGGCTCGTGGCGCTTCCGGGCGATTTTGCGTCTCCGGCGCAGGCGAAGCCGCCCTCATTCGGCAGACAGAACTCGAACAGCTTTTGGTCGCGCCCGGCAAGGGCGGAAATCCTGGATTGGGCATGCAGTGGTTGAATAGCTTTCCGTTCGCGGACAATCGCGTCCTTCAGATCGGATTCCTTGCCGCTTGCGGCATCGCCGCACTCATCGTTCTGGCGATTCTTTACCGGCTGACGTTCGCTCGCCGGCTGCGCGTTCCTGGCGGACGAACCCGCCAGCCGAGGCTCGGACTGGTCGACGCATTCAGCCTCGACGGGCAGCGCCAGCTGGTGCTTATCCGGCGCGACAACGTCGAACACCTGGTCATGATCGGCGGGCCGAACGACGTTCTGGTCGAGTCGCAGATCAATCGCGGCGCGGCGGCGGCGCGCGAGAATAGCCAGACTTCGCCTCTGCTCGTGCCGGCTACGCCAGCGCGGCGAGCCGAGCCGGCCGCGGTCGCCGCGCCCGCGCCGGCTGAAGCGCCGCCGAAGGCCGTCGCCAAGACGCCGGCTTCGGCTGCCGCGCCTGCCGCGGCTCCGCCGCCAGCGCCGGCTCCCGCCTCGCCGCCTCCCGCTCAAGCGGCGAAGCCGCTTGCGCCCGCCAAGGCGTCCGCTCCCACGCCCAAGCCAGCGCCTGTTGAGACCGCGCCCACATCCCCGAAGGCGGCGCAAGCGGCGGGGCCCGCCCGACCGGCGCCGGCGAGTTCGCCGCCGCCGCGTCCGGAGCGCCCCACGCCGCCGCGTCCGTCGATGCCCCCGCCGATCATCCCCGCCGGCGCTCCGGCGAACCGCGCGCCGGCCGCTCGCCCGACGGAACCAGCGCCCGCGAAAGGCGCGGGCAATTCGCCGGTCCCGTCTCCGGTCGGGCTTGCACCGGCGCCTCGCCTGGAGAAATCGGAGCCCGCCGTCACAGCCGCAAAGGCGGAGCAGGCGGCGGCGCCGGCGAAAACGGAGCCGGCCGCCGCGGCGAAAACGGAGCCGCGCGCAACGCCGACGGGGACAAATGTTCCGCCGGCCAACGTGGTCTCCGCGGCGCAGCCTGCGCCGAGAGTCCCGCACTCGGCGCCGGCGTCCGATGAGGCGCCAAAATTTGTGGCCCCCGCCCGCGCGCCGGCGGACAACGGGACGCAAAAATCAGCCGACGTCCGCCCGCCGGCCGACAAGGCCAACGCCCCACCCAACGACAAGCCGGCGCCGAAAGTCGACGATCCCTTCGCCGACATCGATTCGCTCGAAGCGGAAATGGCGCGCCTGCTCGGCCGCGAAAAGCCAGATTGACGATCTTTAGTTAGAACGATCCGCCTATCCCGGCGGGCTTTGCGCGCGTATGGCGCGGGGCGGTCGCCATCGTCGCGGCGCCCTCACTCGTCGCGATAGATGCGCTCGCGCCGTTCATGGCGCTCCTGCGCCTCGACCGACAGAGTTGCGATCGGGCGCGCGTCGAGGCGCCTGAGCGAGATCGGATCGCCGGTCTCGACGCAATAGCCATAGGAGCCGTCGTCGAGGCGGGTCAGCGCCGACTCGATCTTGGCGATCAGTTTGCGCTGCCGGTCGCGGGCGCGCAGTTCAATCGCCCGGTCGGTCTCCGAGGACGCCCGGTCGGCGAAGTCGGGATGGTTTTCGCTTTCCTGC
>DATNBG010000317.1:0-4391 GCA_035572075.1 Roseiarcus sp.
AGATCGTCTACCTGTCGGGCGACGAGCAGAACGACATCTCGCATCTCTACGGGGTCTACATCAAGGAAGCCGGGCAGAAGCTTGGATGGGACGTCACCGTCATTGACGGGAAGGGCAGTCCGACCTCGTGGCTCGCGGGCATGAACCAGGCGATCGCGCTCAAGCCCGACGGCATCGCACTGTTCGCCGACGCCGCGAGCCTGCACGACCCGATCAAGGCGGGGGTGGCGCGGGGGATCAAGTTCGTCGGCCTGCACGCCGCGGGTTTGCCTGGACCGCAGCCCGACCTCAATCTTATTTTCAACATCGAGGAAGATCCGCGTGAAATGGGAAAGGCGGAGGCCGATTGGGCGATCGCGGACTCGAACGGCAAGGCGCGCGTGGTGATCCTCAGCCATAACGAATACGCGATCGCTAAGGTCAAATCGATGGCGACCAAGGACGAGATCGAGAAGTGCGCCGGCTGCAAGGTGCTGGAATACGTCAGCTCGCCCGCTTCGGAAGCCGCGCAGCGCCAGCCGCAATTGACCACGAGCTGGATTCAGCGCTTCGGCCTGCCGCTCTATGCGACTTCGGTCGGGGACAATGACTGGGACTTCGCGGTTCCGACCTTGCGCTCGGGCGGCGTCGATCCGTCACAGGTGAAACTGATCGCCGCGGACGGCAATCGCTCGGCTTATGACCGCATCCGCAAGGGCGACCAGTACCAGGTCGTGACCGTGCCGGAACCGATCGAATTGCAGGCCTGGCAGGCGGTCGACGAACTCAACCGGGCGTTCAATAACGAACCGCCGAGCGGCTTCATCCAGCCGCCCTTCCTGGTCACCAAGGAGAATATTCACGCCGAGGGTGGGGACAAGAACACCTTCATCCCCAGCAACAACTACAAGCAGCACTATCTCGACATCTGGGGCGTGAAGTAGCCTCAGGGCGCGCGGCCCGGCGGGCCCCACCCGCCGGACCCTTGCTGAGAATCCATGGACCGGAACGAAGAACCCTCTCCGGACGGCGGGCCTCTCCTCGTCATGACCGGGCTCGTCAAGCGCTTCGCCGCGACGGTCGCGCTCGATGGCGTCGACTTCGATGTCCGCCGCGGCGAAGTTCATGCGCTGCTCGGGCAGAACGGGGCCGGCAAGTCGACTCTGATCAAGATCCTGGCGGGCGTCTACGACGCCGACGCGGGCGAAATTGCGTTCGCCGGAAGGCCAGTCCGGCCTTCCCATGACCGCCTGCCGATCGCGTTCATTCATCAGGATCTCGGCCTCGTCGAATGGATGACCGTGGCCGAGAACGTGGCCATCCAGATGGGCTATCCGCGCTCGCCCCTTGGCCTCGTCTCGTGGGCGCGGGTGCGGGAGGGCGCGGCGGACGCGCTCGCGATCATGGGGAGCGATCTCGATCCCGACGCGCCGATCTCGTCGTTGCCGGCGGCCGAGCGCTCGCTGGTCGCAATCGGCCGGGCGCTCGCCATCAAGGCCGACATCCTCGTTCTCGACGAGCCGACCGCGGCGCTGCCGGAGGCGGATGTCGAGCGATTGCTCGCGACGCTCCGGCGCCTTCGCGCGAACGGCATCGGCGTGGTCTACGTCACCCATCGCCTTGACGAGGTGTTTCGGATCGCCGATCGGGTCACGGTTCTTCGCGACGGCCGGCGGCTGGCGACGGCCGCAACGCGCGACACCAACGCCGACGATCTCGTGCGGATGATCGTCGGACGCTCGATGAGCGATGCCTTCGTCAAGCCCGCGGCGGCCTCGGAGCGCGTCGCGCTGACCGTCCAGGGGCTCGCCGCCCAGGGCGTGGGTCCCGTCTCGTTCTCGGTCGCCGAAGGCGAGACGCTCGGGCTCGTCGGGCTGCGGGGCGCCGGCCATCACACGATCGGGCGGGCGATCTTCGGCGAGACACACGCCTCGTCAGGGCGGGTCACGCTCGACGGCGAACCGGTCGCGCTCAAAAGTCCGGCCGACTCGATGGCGCAAGGCATCGGCTTCGTGTCGAGCCGCCGCGCCGAGGAAGGGATCGCGGCCAATCTCGCGGTGCGCGAGAACATCTATCTCAATCCGGCGGCGAGCGGGAAAGGCGTGCTCGAGTTTGTCCCTCGCGCCGAGGAGCTCAAGCGGGCGAACGACGCGGCGCGCCGGTTCTCCATCAAGACGGCGAGCGCCGAAGCGCCCGCCGCGACGCTGTCGGGCGGAAACCAGCAGAAAGTGATCGTCGCCCGCTGGATGGAGACCGACGCCAGGCTTCTCATCCTCGAGGAGCCGACCATCGGCGTCGACGTCGGCGCCAAGGCCGACATCTACCACCTGCTGCAGCTTTCGCTCAGCCGCGGCCTCGCGGTTCTCCTCATCTCGTCCGATTTCGAGGAGGTCGAGCGGGTCTGCCACCGCGCGCTCGTGTTCAGCCGCGGGCGGGTCGTGGCGGAAATTCCGCGCGAGCGCTTGACGGTTGCGGCTCTGACCCAGACGGCCTCCGGCGCAACGTCGGCGGAGCGCCGTGGGGCGTCGTCATGAAGCGCGCGAACAGCCCCTCGATCGGCGCAGTTTTGACGCGGGCGCTCTCCGCCTGGGGACTGCTCGTTCTCTTCGTTCTCCTGGTGATCGTCTTCTCGCTTCTGAAGCCGGACACCTTTCTGACCTATTTCAACATCCGCTCCATTCTCAACAACAAGTCGGTGCAGCTTCTGGTCGCGCTCTCGGTGTTCATTCCGATGGTGGCGAACCAGTTCGATCTTTCGGCCGGCTTCAACGTCGGCATCTCGCAGGTGCTGGCGATCGGGTTGCAAGGCCAGGGCTGGCCGTGGCAGGCGGCGGTCGGCGCGGTGCTTGTGATGGGCGCCGCGGTCGGGCTCGCGAACGGGCTCCTGGTCACGCGGGTGAAGATCGATTCCTTCATCGCGACGCTCGGAACGGGCACCATCCTCTATGGGCTGAACGCCTGGTATACCGGCGGCCAGCAGGTGCTGGCCTCGCTGCCGCCAGAGTTCCTCGCCGTTTCCGGCAACCTGTGGATCGTCCCCGCTCCCGCGGTCTACGCGCTGATCGTCAGCCTGACCTTGTGGGTCGTGTTCGAATACCTGCCGCTCGGCCGGTATCTCTATGTGCTCGGCGCGAGTCCGCGCGCCGCCGAGCTCAACGGCATTTCCGCCAGGCGCTACATTACGCTTGCATTCGTCGCGGCGGGAACGCTCGCCTCGTTCGCCGGGATCGTGCTGCAGTCTCAGCTTCAGGTCGGCCAGAGTTCGGTCGGCCAGGAATATCTCCTGCCGGCCTTCACCGCCGCGCTCCTCGGAGCGACCTCGGTTCGCCCCGGTCGGGTGAATGTGTGGGGGACGGTGCTCGCGGTCGCGGTGCTCGCGGTGACGGTCGCGGGCTTGAACCAGCTCGGCGCGCCGTTCTTTGTCGAGCCTCTGTTCAACGGCTCGATGCTGATCCTTGCGGTCGGGCTCGCGGTGCAGGCGGCCGAGCGGCGCCAGCGCCGCGGCCGCCAGGCCGACCGGGCTGCGGCCGCCTCGGCCGCGCCGGTCGTGGAATAGGAGCCAAGGCGATGAACGACGAGACCGCGGCGCCCGCGAGCGTCAGTCCGGTTCTGTCCGAAGACTGGTTCAATTCGCGCTGGGGCCGCGAGGATCAGCGCGGCGCCGGCAATCTGATGACCCCGCAAAAGACGCTTGAGGCGGTCAGCCTCATCAAGACCGGCGAGATCGTCAGCCTCGGCATGCCTTACGATTCCCGCATGCCGCTCGCGCCTGGACGGGCCTACGCGTTGCGGATGCCCGGCGGCCCTACCGGAGGTCCTTACGGAAGCAAGAGCCGGACGATCTGGAACGACGAATTCATCGCCACCGAAATCGGCCAGATCGGCACGCAGATGGACGCGCTCGGCCACCTCGGCTGCATGTGCGGGGCGCGTGGCGACAAGACCAACATGCTCTTCTACAACGGCAACAAGCTCTCCGACATGTGGTCTCCCTACGGGTTGAAGAAGCTTGGGATAGAGAACGCGCGGCCGTTCTTCACCCGCGGCGTGCTCTTCGACGTGCAGGGCCTCCAGGGCCGCGTGCTCGATGTCGGCGAGGAGATCAAGCTTGCCGACCTGAAGGCCTGTCTAGAGCGTCAGGGCGTCGCCGAGGATGTGATCCGGCCGGGCGACGCCGCGTTCGTGCGCACCGGGCACGGATCGCGGTGGTACACGGAGACGAGCACGTTCTATGACGGCGCGCCGGGCATCGGCCTCGAATGCGCGCGCTGGTTCTCGAGCCTCGGGGTCTGCGTCGTCGGCGCGGACAATTTCGCTGTCGAGGTCGTTCCGCCGGTCGACCCCGAGGTCTTTCATCCCTGCCACCAGCATCTCATCATGGAGAATGGAATTCATCTTCAGGAGGGCATGAC
>DATNBG010000318.1:0-4085 GCA_035572075.1 Roseiarcus sp.
GGCTTCGTTCCGTTCGGGAAGCTCGTGAGCTACGACGCCGGACGCAGCGACGGCTGCACCAGCTGGTCGGCCCCGGACGCCGCGGCGATCATGGCGATGGTGAGGGGCGATCCGACCACGCTCTACGTCTATCCGGAATCCCGCGACATCGAGGCCGTCGCGCGGGCGGTTGAAGCGCACGAGACGCCGTCGCGCGCGGGCCTCTACTGGAACGCCGCGTGCCTGAGAGAGATCGGCGCGCCGAGATTCTGGCGCAAGGAAACGCTCGAGCCGATCATTGAGCGATGGCGCGCGGAGCATCCCGCTCCGCCGCCGCGGCCGCCGCCGATCTGCCGCGCGCAGTGAGCGGAAGGGCGGCCGTCTCGCGCCGTCACCGGCGGTAACGCGAGGTTCTCTGGCCTTGGGACAAGCCCGGACGTCTGCCCTTGACCGGGCGGCGCGGGGCCGGCGAGGGACGGTCCTCGCGCTTCAGGGCCTCGGGATCGGGATCGGTTGGCTCGCCGCTGGCAAGTTTCCTGAGCCTTTCGAGTTCCTGGACATCGAACTCCGGCTCGTCCAACTCGGGCCTCAGTTTGGCGAGCGAGGCCCAGATGAGAAAGGCGGTCAAGCAGAAAAAGCAGAAGGCGCCGTATAAAACCAACACCGCCATTCGACGACCGTGGCTCGAATACCTCCTACCCGCGCCCCGATAATCACCAACTCAAATTGGTTCGGTATGGAAAGATTTCAAGGGTTTCATCACTATCGACACTATTCGCCGACGAGTTCACACTGTGGTCTCGTGTGCTATGCTCGACGCCCCGCACTGCAGCACTCTGTGATTGATCGGGACCGCCTCACCATTTCTCCTTGAACGGCCGCGCCTCGACCTCGAAGCTCCAGGCGGCGCGATCCTGGGCGACGAGACCGGCGGCGATCGAAGCGACGCCGGCCGGATCGATGAAGAAATCGTCCGGGCGGCCCTGAACGCGCGCGCGGGTCGCCGGCCCGCCGACCACGCCGTCGACGACGATCAGCGCGACATGAATTCCGTCCGGCCAAAGATGGCGGGCGAGCGATTCGGCGAGCGCGCGCTGCGCCATCTTGGCTTGCGCGAACGCCGCCGCGCCGGCCGCGCCGCGGCGCGAGGCGGTCGCGCCGACGACGACGATCGCGCCCTTCCCCTTGCGGCGCATCGCCGGAATGGCTTCGCGCGCGGCGAGGAAGAGGCCGAGCGCGTTGACGCGCCAGGAACGCTCGAGATCCTCCGCCGTGACCTCCTCGACATGGCCCCACACGCCGGAGCCCGCGTTATAGATGAGGATGTCGGCGTCGCCGAGATCGGCGCGCATGGCGGCGAACGCCGCCGCGACCGAGGCGGCCTCGGCGACGTCGCACGGGTAAGCTTTGGCGCGGGGGAGCTCGGCGGCGAGCTTGGCCGTAAGCTCCGTGCGCCGCGCCATCAGCGCGACCGCGTAGCCATCGGCGGCGAAGCGGCGGGCGAAGGCCTCGCCATTGCCGGGGCCGACGCCGATGACCGCGCAAACAGGGCGCTCGTTCTTGTCCGCCATCGCCGCCTCCTCGCTGGGCTTCAACTCCGCCGCGCCGCCATCCTGCGACGTCAGCCGCGGGCGCGCAACGACAGCCTCCCTTGAAAAGCGCCGGCGCTTGACGGTTCGCTCAAGAACGCGCCAACTGACGCGCAATCCGCAGCCATAAACAGAAGCGGACGGGAGGGGAGCCGAAAGGGCGATGACCGTTCACCCATGGGTGAAGTCCTATCCGCCGAATGTGCGCTTCGACGCGCCGCTCGACATCGCCCCGGTTGAGAGCGTGCTCGAGAAAGCCGCGGAGCGCTTCGGCGAAAAACCGGCGCTCGACTTCATGAACAGGCGGATCAGCTATGCGGAGCTCGATGCGCTGGTCAACCGCGCGGCGGCCGGCTTTGAGAAGCTCGGCGTCAAGCCCGGCGCGCATGTCGGGCTCTTCCTGCCCAACACGCCCTATTACATCGTCGCGTTCTTCGGCGTCATGAAGGCCGGGGGCGTGGTGGTCAACTATTCGCCGCTGGACGCGCTGCCGACGCTTCAACTCAAGGTCAATGACAGCGAGACGGACATCCTCGTCACGCTCGACCTCGCCTCGCTCTATCCGCAGGCGGAGAAGCTCTTGGGGTCAACCCGCCTCAGGACGCTGATCGTGGGCGAGTTCGCCGAGATGACGGGAGCGCCTCATCCAGTCGGCGCGCGGATGAAGGCGGCGGGGATGCTCGCCGAGGTCAAGCGCGACGCCGCCCATGTGGCGTTCCGCGACCTCATCGACAACGACGGGCGCTATCAGGTCCATCCGCGCGGCGCGCTCGAGAATGAACTGGCGGTCATTCAATATACCGGCGGCACCACAGGTTCGCCGAAGGGCGCGATGCTGACGCACGCGAATCTGACCGCCGCCACATCGCTCTATACCGAAGTGATGACGCGGAGCGACCAGGGCTTGCGCGTCGGCGAGGAGCGCGTCCTGTGCGTCCTGCCGCTGTTCCACATCTATTCGCTGACCGTGGTGATGCTGCTCGGCTTTCGATTGGGGGCGGAGCTCGTCCTTCATCCGCGTTTCGATGCTGAGGCGGCGGTCAAGGACATGGTCGAGAAGAAGATCACCGTCTATCTGGGCGTGCCGACGATGCATGTCGCGATCTTGGGCGTCCCCGGTGTGGAGAAGATGGATTTTTCGTCGCTGCGCCTGTGCGGCTCGGGCGGCGCGCCGCTGCCGGTCGCGGTGCAGGAACGATTCGAGAGGGTGATCGGCTGCCAGTTGAATGAAGGCTGGGGCATGACCGAGACCTCGCCGATCGGCACGTTCAATCCGCGGGAGGGCCGGCGGCGGTCGGGGTCCTGCGGCGTGCCCTATCCCGGAACGCAAATGAAATTCGTCGACGTCGCCGACCCCGGGCGCGAGGTGAAGCTCGGCGAGCGCGGGGAGATCTGCGTCAAGGGTCCGAACGTGACGAAGGGTTACTGGAAGAAGCCGGAGGCGACCGCGAGCGCGATGACGCCGGACGGATTCTTCCGCACCGGCGACGTCGGATACATGGACGAGGACGGCTATGTCTTCATCGTCGACCGGACCAAGGACATGCTGCTGTGCGGCGGGTTCAACGTCTATCCGCGCAACATCGAGGAGGCGATCTATCAGCATCCGTCAGTCGAGGAGGTGAGCGTCATCGGAATTCCGGACGATTATCGCGGCGAGACGCCAAAGGCCTTCGTCAAGCTGAAGGCGGGCGCCGGTCCGCTCACGCTCGACGAGATGAAGGCGTTTCTGAAGGACCGGCTCGGCAAGCATGAAATGATCGGGGCGATCGAGATTCGCGACGAACTGCCAAAGACCCCGGTCGGCAAGATCTCGAAGAAGGACCTGCGGGAATACGAGGCGCGCGCGCATGCGAAGGCCTGAGGGTGACCACGCTGACTGCTAGGCGTGATGCGTTCGCATACATTCGTCATTTGCGAGGAGCCATAGGCGTCCAAGGACGCCCGTCATTGCGAGGAGCGTAGCGACGAAGCAATCCAGGGGAACGCGGGGCGCCCCATGTTCTCCTGGATCGCTTCGCTTACGCTCGCGATGACGGCGTGCTAGGCTCGCACGATGAAACCCGCCGAAGCCCCCTCCGCGCTGAAAGTCCAGGCCACGCTCGGCGACCGGTTTCAGGTGCTCGAGTTCGACGCGAGCACCCGCACCGCCGCCGACGCAGCGGCGGCGATCGGCTGCGAGGTCGCCGAGATCGCCAAGTCGCTCGTCTTTCGCGGGCAAACAAGCGGGCGGGCGGTGATGATCGTCGCTTCCGGCGCCGACCGCGTCGATGAGAAGAAAGCGGCCGCGGCGGTCGGCGAACGAATCGCCCGCGCCGACGCCGATTTCGTGCGCGAGGCGACGGGATTCGCGATCGGCGGCGTGCCGCCGGTCGGCCACAGGACGAAGCCGATCGTGCTCATCGAGGAACGGCTCATGGCCTTCGCCGAAATCTGGGCCGCGGCCGGCACCCCGAACGCGGTCTTTCGCCTGACGCCGGGCGATCTCGTCGAACTGACCGGCGGCCGCGTGGCCGC
>DATNBG010000319.1:0-4123 GCA_035572075.1 Roseiarcus sp.
ACATCGCCCGCCAACTCACCTACTTCGCCGCCCGCGCCAAGGACGAGGGGCGGCGCTGCGATCTCGAGGCGGGGATGGCGAAGCTGCTCGCGGCCCGCGTCGCGTGGACGGCGGCGGACAATGCGCTGCAGATCCACGGCGGCGCCGGCTTCGCGCTCGAATATCCGATCTCGCGGGTCCTGTGCGACGCGCGCATTCTCAACATTTTCGAGGGCGCGGCGGAAATCCAGGCGCAGGTGATCGCGCGACGGCTCTTGGAGGGCGTGTAGTAGAGCGGATGCGATCCGTTTGAAGCGTCATCGCGAGGAGCGAAGCGACGTGGCGATCCAGGACCCGTAGTGCGCCCGGCGACTCCTGGATTGCTTCGCTTCGCTCGCAATGACGGCCTCGGGTTGACTTGAAATCATCCTGCTTCAGGCCGATCCCGCCGGCGCCGCCATTTCCGACCCTGCGCCCATGGCGGCTACGCCCTCACAATCCCCGTGCCTTGAAATATTTCAGCAGGGTCCAGACCGCGGCCTGTTGTTCGGCGTCCATCTCGCTCGGGTCGAGGCTGAGGAAAAGGACCTCCGAGGGTTTTTTGCTCTCGGCGTGGGCCGGGGCGGCGCGAGGCTGCGGCGGTCCGGCATCGATGTCCCTTGCCGGGGGAGGGGCGAAGGCGGGCTTCGCGGGCTTCCGGCGCGGCGGGGCGAGGGAGCGGGGCTTGCGGCCCTTGAGGACGCGGCCGCTGATCTTCACCCCAGCGTCGTTCGCCGCGTAGAGAAAGAAGGTCACGCATTTCTGGACAACCGCGTCCGCGGCCGGGAAGGCCTTCCTGAACGCGCCATTGAAATGCGAAGGCGTCGCGGCTTCCAGGTCGATCGCGAATATCGGGGCATAGGCTTCCCTGATGAGGGTGAGGATCGCCTCGGACCAATGGCCTGCGCCATGCGCATCGACGAGCCCGGCAAGGCGCCGGGTCGGGCGTCCGTCGTCCTCGATCAGGCCGAGGAAGCGGAGCGCGTGCATGAGCTGAGACCCGACCACGCCGGAGAAGCGCGTCAGCACGCTGCGGTCGATGCGTGAGGGAAGCCCGTGCTCATGAAGATCGTCGATGAAGGTCTTGAACGTCCGATAGGACGTGTATGGCGGCGTCCCCGCAGATCGTGCACGTTCGGAACCGCCGCCGGACATGTCGTCCCCCATCGGTTCGGAACGCCGCCGCTCGTATTCCGCACCGGGCCGCCAGTATACCGTATTTTTGAATCGTGTTGGACAATTCTTAATATGCGGTTGCCGCGCCGGGCGTTTTTCATAACATGCTGAAAGAATAGGAAATTCGTCCTGAGCTGACCGGCCTAGCCGCGCGAATCGTCCATCGGGACGCACAGGAAAAGAATAGCTCAATCAAACCGATGCCGCACGGCCAGGACGCCGCGGCGGCGGCCATTGGAGACAATGCGAATGCGTTGGACAACCGAGGCGGTCGAGGACCTCAAGAGGCTCGCTCTGGAAGGAAGGAGCGCGAGCGTCATCGCCGCGGCGCTCGGCGCGGCGTCCCGCAACGCGGTCATCGGCAAGGCGAGCCGGATCGGGATCAAGCTCAATGGCGGCGGGCCCGGCTCGGGGCGCGGCAAGGCGCAGGCTCGCGCCGGTCGGGCGCAATGGGACGCCATTGCCCGCGCTCGGCCCGGCGCCGGCAAGCCGCATCCGGCCCGGGCGCTTGAGGTCATCCCCGGGGCGCGGCCCAGAGACGGCGAAGCGAGCGACGCGCCATGGCCCTTCGGCGAAGCCGAGGTTGGCGAGATGCGGCGGGTGAGATTCGAGGAGATGCGCGAATTCGCCTGCCGGTGGCCGCTCGGCGACCCGAAAGCCGGGGAGTTCGCCTATTGCGGGCTTGCGCCGCTCAGGGGTCACTCCTACTGCGCCGGCCATTGCCGGATGGCCTACCGGCCGGCGGAGGCGCGGCCGGGGCGGAGCCGGCCTGAGGGGTCGCGGGCGCTGGCCGGCTCGTGGCGGCTCGCCTGAGGGCCCGCCGTTATTGGCTCAGGCGGGCGATCATGCGGGCGAGCGAGGGGCCGATCAGGATCACGATCAGAAGCCGCCCGATCTGCATCGCCATCACGAAGGGAACGTCGACCGGGGAGGATGCGGCGATGATCGCCACCGCATCCGCGCCGCCGGGGCTGGTGGCGAGATAGGCGGTGAGCGCGTCCGTTCCCGCCGCCTCATGAAGAGCGAATGCGAGCGCGCCGCACATAGCGATGAGCGCGAAGATCGAGGCTAGGATTTTTGGCAATTGCCGGCCCGCGTGGAGCGCCATGTCGCGGGTGAACCGGAAGCCGATCGACCAGCCGACCAGCGCGTAAGCGATCGCCAGAAGCCACGGCGGGAGGGTGATCGTAATCAGGTGGGCCGCCGCGAGCGGAGCGCCGATGAACAGCGGAACGAGCAGCGCGCCGGCCGGAATTCTCAGTTTCAATCCCAGGATCGCGCCGCCGACTCCCAGGGCCAGCGTCGCCAGAAAGGAGACCGGCTCGAGGGGCGGGAACCAGGGAATCGAAGCGGCCGCCGGCGCGTGCGCAGTCCACGCCCGGGCGACAAGAGAGGCGGTGAGGCCGACGCAGGCGACGCGCAAATATTGCATGACCGCGACCAGCCTCATGTCGCCACCGTACGCGTCGGCCATCAGCACCATCGCGGTCGCCGCCCCGGGCGATGAGCCCCAGACGGCGGTCGTGCCCGGAAGGATTCTCCAGCGAGCGAGCGCGTAGCCGAGGGCGGTCGCGAAAACAATCACCGCGGCGATGAGAAACAGGAACATCGGCCACCGGTGGAGGATCGTCGCCAGTATCGCTGGGGTGATGGCGCGCGCCACCAGGCAGCCGACAAAACCCTGTGCGATGACAAAGCCCCACGGCGGAATCTTCACGCGCGCTTCGAACCAGGCGAGCAGGATCGCCGCTCCCATCGCGCCCAGCAGCAGGGCAGCCGGCAGGCGCGCGAGCTCGAGGGCAGCGACGCCGGTGACCGTCGCGACGAGCAGCGCGGCCCATTGCAGGGCGGGCGGCGCCCCTCTGAGGGTGAAACGCGGCATCGGTTCCCGGGCCAGCGTCAATCTTCGTAGGCGCCGATCACCGCATCGGCGATCGCCCGCTTGGTGATCACGCCCACGACATCGGCGGCGTGTGGCCGGCGGGTCCCGTGAAAGACGATCGCGGCGCCCGCACGGTGGCGCTTGAGGCGCGCGAGCGCGAGGCTCAGGAGATCCACGTCGCGGCAGATGACGGGGCGCTTCTCGACGAAGTCGCGGACCGGCCGGTCGGGATTGTTGACGCTCTCACGCCAGATGCCCGAGCGGGGCGGAACGAGGCCCACGATCCGGCCCTCGTGCTCGACGATGATGGCGCGCAGGTCGTCGACGTCCTCCCAGCCGACGCATTCGCTCAGCGTCTGGTCCGCTTGCGCGAGGATGAACCGCCGCTCCATCAGGTCTCGCGCCTGCTGGACAAGGTAGAGATTGACGTAGCGCTCCTTCGGAATGCGATGGCCGCGATGGCGGAGCTTGATCGTGTAGATCGTCTCGGCGATGAGCGCCCGCCTCACTCCGGCCGCGACCGCGACCGCCACGATCACCGGAACGATGATCGCGTAGTCGCGGGTCATCTCGAACACCATGATGATGCCGGTCATGACGCCGCCGGTGCCCGCTCCCACCAGCGCCGCCATGCCCACGATCGCCGCCGAGGGCAGAGTCATGCCGGCGTTGGGCAGGATGTGGACGGCGAGGGACGCGAACGCCGCCCCGAGTGTCGAGCCGAGAAAGAGCGAGGGCGAGAAAATGCCCCCCGAGGCGCCGCAGCCGAGGCTGATCGTGGTGGCCAGAAGCTTCAGCGTGAACAGGAGAATGAGGAGGGCGGTCGCCGTCATCCCCCTGTCGAGGATCGTCTGGATGACGCCGTAGCCGACGCCGTCGATGTAGGAATGGCCGAAGGCGTTGGTGAGGCCGACCATCATGAGGCCGATCACGGCCATGCCGGTGATGTTCTGCACATAGGCGCCCCCCGGCAGCTTGGGAAAGTTGTCCTCCATGAACACCAGGAGGCGGATGAACGACCAGGCGGCGACGCCGGAGAGCGCGCCA
>DATNBG010000320.1:0-3669 GCA_035572075.1 Roseiarcus sp.
GGACGTCACGCCCCAGCAAGTCGAGGCGCTGACCGAGCAGATCAAGTCGAAGATCGCCTCGCTCGGCGGCGCGGTCACCAAGGTCGAGCCCTGGGGGCTCAAGTCGCTCGCCTTCCGCATCAAGAAGAACCGCAAGGCGCATTTCACGCTGATGAACATCGCCGCGCCCTCCGAGGCGGTGGTCGAGATCGAGCGCCTGCTCAGCATCAACGAGGATGTCATCCGCTATCTCACCATCCGCGTCGACGAACATGAGGCCGGCCCGTCCGCCATGTTGCGCAAGCGCGAGGACAGCGACCGCGACGACCGCGGCGGGCGCGGCCCCCGAGGAGATCGCGGCGAACGCGGCGAGAGGCCGGATCGCGGGGATCGTCCCGATCGCCCGCCCCGCCGGCCGCGTGAAGACGCCAATGTGACTGTGGGAGCGAACTGATGGCGACCGCGCCCCGCAGGCCGTTTTTCCGCCGCCGCAAGTCGTGCCCGTTCTCGGGCGCCAACGCGCCGAAGATCGACTACAAGGACACCCGCCTGCTCTCGCGCTACATCTCCGAGCGCGGCAAGATCGTGCCCTCGCGGATCACCGCGGTCAGCGCCGGCAAGCAGCGCGAACTCGCCCAGGCGATCAAGCGCGCTCGATTTCTCGGCCTTCTGCCTTATGTAATCAGGTGAAGGCGGCCGGGCGCCGCCGCGCCTGAAGGTTCGAACCCGCCGCATCGACCGCGGCGGCCGCTGGAGGCGGGCGGCCGGCCCCCTCCTAACCGCAACCAACGCGGGACAGCGCATGTTGCATCGATTGATCGTCGCGGTCGGAGCGGGAGCTGCCGCGGCGCTCCTGTTCGTGGTCAGCTCGCAATCGAGCGTTCTGGCGATGGCGCTCGCCTATCTCGCGCCCTTGCCGATCATGATCGCGACGCTGGGCTTTGGACTCGACGCGGGCGCGATCGCCGGGGCGATTTCGGCCGCCGTGCTCGCCCTGGCCGCCGAGCCGTTGTCCGCGCTGGTGTTCGCCGCCTCGGTCGCCGTTCCCGCGTGGGCGCTCGCCGCGTTCGCGGTCACGCCGCTTACGCGCTATCTCGGCCGGCTGAAGCTGGACCCTCCGGGCCACGCGTCGGCCGGCGCCATCGTCTTGCTCGCGGCGCTGGTCGGAATGCTCGGCGCGGCCGCGGTGCTGACCACGATCATCGTCCTCTACGGAGGCTATCGCGAAGGCGCGCGCCATGTCGTGGACACGGTCGCCGCCCTCGCCGCCGAGGCCTTCGACGGCGCGCCGGACAAGCTGACCAACCGCCAGTTCGCCGAGACGCTGGTGCGGCTGGGGCCGGCGGCGATCGCCGCCTCGACGCTCTTGATGCTGTGCGTCAATCTCTACGCCGCCGGCCGCTCGACCCAGCTGTCGCACAACCTCCCGCGCCCCTGGCCCGACCTGCCGGCGTCGCTCGCGCTGCCCTGGCCGCTCGGGGTCGCGTTCCTGATCGGCCTCGCAGGCGCCTACGCCCTGCCCGCCCCGGCCGGGCAATATTTCTCGATTCTCGCGGGCGGCCTCGGGGCCGCGCTCACGCTGCAGGGACTGGCGGTCGCGCACGCGCTGTCGCGGGGCCTGAAGATGCGCCCGCTGATGCTGATCGCGCTCTATGCCTGCTGTGTTCTCAGGGCCAAATACACGCTCCCGGTTCTCGCCGCCCTCGGCCTCATCGACGGATTCGTCAAGCTGCGCTCGCGCGCGGCGCTCATTGCTCCCCCACCCCGGCTGGACACAAAACGGAGATAACCCCCATGGACATCATACTGCTGGAGCGCGTCGGCAAGCTCGGCCATATCGGCGACACGGTGCGGGTGAAGGACGGCTACGCCCGCAATTTCCTCTTGCCGCGCGGCAAGGCGATGCGGGCGACCGAGGCCAACAAGAAGAAGTTCGAGGCGAGACGCGCCGATCTCGAGGCGCGCAATCACGAGCTCAAGCGCGCCGCGAACGAGGTCGCCGGCAAGCTCGACGGGGTGACGGTGGTCATTATCCGCCAGGCGGGCGAGACCGGGCAGCTCTACGGCTCGGTGTCGGCGCGCGACATCGCCGAGGCGCTGACCGCCGCCAGGCACAAGGTCGACCGCAGCCACGTCGCGATCCAGCACCCGATCAAGACGCTTGGCCTGCATACCGTCCCGGTTCACCTGCATCCCGAGGTCGAGTCGAAGGTCACCGTCAATGTCGCCCGCTCGGCCGAGCAGGCGGAGCGCCAGGCGAAGGGCGAGGACCTGAGCGTGCGCGAGCAGGCCTCGATGGACGACCTCGGGCTCGAGGTCGGCAAGGCGCTGGCGGAGGCGGGCCCGGGCGAGAGCCTCGACCGGGGTTGAGGCTCCGCCCCGCTTCGCGCCAGCAAGCGACAGCAAAATCGGCATAAACGCTCGTAAGCGCTAGTAAAAATGCTGGCTTTTGCTAGCGTTTATTTTTTCGAATCGGGACTTTTCAAAGGGTTACGCCCGATTCAAATAAAGAAATCCGGAGCTCAGCCTCCGGACGAGGCGCCTCAGACGCGTTCGCCTCTCCGCTAACCTCCGGCGAACTCGCCCGGTCCGCGCCCTGCCCCTCGGCCTCGCCCGGCTGGCCGGCGGGAAGCGCCGCGGTCATGACCTTGCGGACGCCGAGGTTGGCCGCCATGCGGTTGAGCTTGTCCAATATCTTCTGGCGCGCGTCGTCGTCATACTTCTGGTTGGCGCTGGCTGTCGTCTGGTAACGGTCGAGCCGGTCGAGCGCCTTGAGATACGGGCTGATCGCCGAAACATCGCCTGCCGCGATCGCCTCGGCTCCCAGTTGCACCGCCGGCGCCAGGCGGTCCAATTGCAGCTTCGCATGCTCGGCGCCGCTGTCGACCTCGCGTTTCCTTAGCTCCTCGTAGACGATCTGCCGGATGCGCGAGGCGCTGACCCCTTCCTCGGCGGCGATCTCGTCATAGGTGAGACCCTCGCGCAGCCAGGCGAAGACGCGCCTTCGCCGGAAAATCATGCCATGCGCGCCCAAACGCCGCCGCCGGGCGGGCGCTCCGTGTTCAACCATCCAACTCTCCTTGCACAACCGCATTTAGAGAAAGAGACTAGCATGGCTTCTGGAAAACGCAAGCAAAATGTTGCGGCGGCCGCGTTGTTTCCGTTGAAATAGCAGTTGGATCAATATGTTAACGCCGCGACGGCGTGCTCGGGCAAATTCTCGGGCGCTTACCCCGGCCGTCATGGCCGGGCTTGTCCCGGCCAGCCACGCGGTCATGCCGCAAATGGCGCTTCTCGGTTCTCGTCTATCCGGTGTAGGCTGCGGAAAAGATTGGCTTTTATACCGCCCGTGGCGGGGTCCAGGCGCTCGGTCGCGTGGATAGCCGGGACAAGCCCGGCCATGACGGTTCTGCGCCGTCAGGAACCCGGAACCAACAACTATCGGTACATCGAGAATTTCGTGAGGGACGCATTCTCGACGGCCGCGAAGCGGCCGATCGGGAATCCACGATGTCGTCCGCCGGCGCGCGAAACTCCTGGATTCCCGGTCAGACCTCCGGTCTGCCGGGAATGACAACCGTGCGAAGCTCTACCCAAAGCGGAATTCGCTGACGTGCTGGTACTCGTCGTCGGGGGTCAGCACGCAATCGGTGAAGTGGCGGCGGTTGGGGGAATCGGGGAAGGCTTGGG